>JAZUEO010000227.1:0-4554 GCA_045640205.1 Candidatus Coprenecus sp.
GCCTCGGTGCACATCTGTCCGAAGAGGGCTGCCTGCTGGTCTCCGGCTATACCGGCCACCTTTATCAGGCCACCGAGAACCGAGGTTTCGCCATAAACCTCGGAACAGGAGCGAACCTCCGGCATCATCGACATCGGAATCCCGAGAAGTTCCATAAGTTCACGGTCCCACTCCAGAGTATTGATATTGAACAACATCGTCCGCGAAGCATTGGTAACGTCGGTAATGTGAATCCGACCGCCTGTCAGATTCCAAACCAGCCACGAATCCACAGTACCGAAACGCAGTTCTCCCCTTTCCGCCCTTTCTTTGGCACCCTGGACATTATCGAGTATCCATTTGATTTTGGTGCCGCTGAAATAGGCATCGATTATCAAACCTGTTTTCTCACGTATCTTGTCGGTGAGCCCTTTTGCCTTGAGCTCATCACAATATGCAGAAGTGCGACGGGCCTGCCATACGATGGCATTATAGACAGGCTTGCCGGTAGCCGCATCCCACACAATGGTAGTTTCCCTCTGGTTAGTGATGCCGATAGCCTCTATCTGTTCATATCCCAGTCCCAATGAAGTAAGCGCTTCGGTCATTACAGAGTATTCTGATGACCAGATTTCCATAGGATCGTGTTCTACCCATCCCGGCTTCGGGAAATGCTGTGTAAATTCCTTTTGTCTGACAGCGGCCACATTACCGTCGTGGTCGAAAATTATGGCGCGGGAACTGCTGGTTCCCTGATCCAAGGCAAGAATATATTTCATCATATCGTTTCGTTTTTTTTATCTTGCAAGATAATGTTTTTTCCTGAAAAGTTCTTTTACTACCTTTGCGTGGTATGAAAAAAATTTTACTCTTAAGCCTTATGTGCAGTTTCATTATGACTTCCTGTCATCGGCCGGCACAGAACACGAATACCACGGCCACACCCTCCTGGGAGGAAAAGCTTTCTAAACAAATCCCCTATCTCGGACATAGGAATTGGATAGTGATAGCCGATATGGCATACCCTCTCCAGTCAGGTCAGGGCATCACCACTATTTACGCAGACGAGTCCTATGCCGACGTACTCAGAAAAGTCAAAGGAATGATAGACGGTGCGCCTCACATCTTCGCTCACATTTACAATGACTTCGAACTTTCGTTCATCAAAGAGGAGGATGCTCCCGGAGTGAACGGCATCCGCGAAGCCATCAGAAACATCTGCGGGGACGAATCCACCGCCATAATGCACGAGAAACTCATTTCGCAGCTCGATGAGGCCGGACGTCTTTTCAACGTAGTAATAATCAAGACCCCTCTCACCATCCCCTACACCACCACATTCTTCGAATTGGACTGTGCCTACTGGGGTGCCGACAAGCAGGCCCGTCTCGACGAGGCCGTTGCCGCCGCTAAAGGAGAACAGTAAAATTTCCGAATCAGCTTATCTGGCTGTTCCGCTTGGCAGCCAGACTTTCATCTCACAGGCCTCACGGTTATCCCAGCTGTAATATGGGATGAGGCGGATATTATCTGAATCAAGGCAGCGGATACCACCCATAAGGGGGCTTTCGACCACTTTCCAATCCATAGTTTCTGAAACTGCGATGTTCCCGAAACTGTTTATATTGTCTATCTGCTCGGCGCAATATACCAGCGGTCCCCTCTGAACAGCCTTCAGTCCTTCGTCCGCCTTCACCCGTGAATCCGCCGTCACCACCTCGACAGGCATATCGAGATTGATGGACATTACATCTCCGACCTTCCATTTGCGGTCTATTACGGCATATCCCCTATCTACAGTGAAGTCTGTCGTCTGAACGCCGTTGAGGCTGACGGTATAAGACCTGCACCACCCCGGTATGCGCATCTTGACCTTGCCGCGATAAGCGGACTTGAATGTCAGAGAAGAAGCACCGTCCCACGGGTATTCTGTTTCGAGGCTGAGCTTTACATCTTTTCCGCCTACCTTGAAGCCTGCCTCATTGCCGATGTATAGATTTATCCAGATGGCATCAGCACTGGTACCGTAGATGTAACTGCCGATTGAGGGGATGAAGCGGCACACATTGCTGGGACAGCAGGCGCATCCATACCACTCCTGACGGTGATGGTCGCCGTGTGAGGCAAGAGGATTCACGTAGAAGAAAAGATTGCCATCCGTATTGATGCCGGCAAGGACACCATTGAAGAGGGAGCGCTCGACTATGTCAGCGTATTTCGCGTCACCTTTCCATTCATTCATCCTGTGGTTCCACAGACACATTCCTATGGAAGCGCAGGTTTCACAATAGGCTTCGTAGTTCGGAAGTTCGAACGGGGCGGCAAAACCCTCGGTACGGTATGCCACTCCTATACCTCCGGTAATGTACATCCTCGTACCCGTCACGTCATTCCAGAGACGGTCAAGGGCTTCCATATAACCAGTCTCCGGCATATATGAGGTCACGTCGCACATACCGCAGAACAGATACATAGCCCGCACTGCGTGACCGCTGATTTCCTTCAGGTCCCGTACCGGGAACGCATCCTGATACTGAAGAACATCCCACTGACGGGCCATTCCCTCGTGAACGTCGTATGTACCTATGTTATGACCGCGTTCTTCGAGAAGCCAGTATGCAAAGTCCAGATATTTCTTTTCACCGGTAAGTTCATAGAGTTTTACGAGGGCCAGTTCGATTTCCTCATGTCCGGGAACCCAGTCACGCTTTCCGGGGCCGAATACGGTCATCATATAATCCACCATTTTCTGTCCCACATCGAGAAGTTTGCGTTTACCCGTGGCCTTATAATAGGCTACTCCGGCTTCGAGGAGGTGTCCGGCACAATACATCTCGTGCTTGTCCATATCCACCCAGCGCCGTTCCGGCTCGGCTATGGTAAAGAAGGTATTGATATACCCGTCTTCCTGCTGAGCCGCCGCGAACTTGTCTATCCATTCATCCGCCTTGGCTTCAAGAGCCGGGTCAGGATTGTTTATCAGACTGTAGGCCATTCCTTCGACTGCCTTGTAAACGTCAGAGTCATCAAAGAATATTCCGGAATGAGGACCTTCAGGGACAGCCGCCTTCTCGAAATTACGCATACGTCCGGTCTGATTCTCGATTTGGTCGATACAGACAGGAATGGTATTCCGGGCATTATTCTCAAGTTTGGGAGACCAGAATGCATCTTTGATGATAACCTGAGAGAAATCGACCTGCTGCATGGCCTTCGGGGATTCAGTTTCCGCTCCACCGGGAACATTGCATGCTGAAAGGCAGCACAGCGCTGCCATTACCATAAAAACATTCTTCATATCGTTATTTCGTTATATTGTTATTTCGCCTTTCTGTCAACTTTCACCATCGGTTCCTTAAGATATCCGCCTTCATTGAAGTGCTGGTTATCGGGAAGTTCCCCCTCTTTGGCCGCACCCTTGAGCATAAGGTTCTTCAGTTCGGACAGATATTTCTGATACACGTCCCGGGGAAGGGCATTATGGTCCGTACAGATGCTTGCAGCCATTCCGACCACTTCTCCCATCATACCTATCGTTCTCATCAGACGGGTGGAACCGAGTGCGATATGCGTGGTGCTGATATTTCTTCCTGCCATAAAAAGATTATTGATATTTCTGGAGTAGAGACATCTGTATGGTACGGCATATGGATGAATCATATTGTCCTTGGTCTGAGCCTTGAACTCTTCTCCGGGGAAATATTTGCTGTTCCGTGCATCGGGGAAATGAAGGTCCATATGCCAGGTCGTGGTAAACGAAGCGTCTTCGTGCCATAGGCTGAGGTCAATGTCCTGCTCCGACAGAATGTAATCTCCCATAAGGCGTCTTGATTCTCTTTTACCTGAAGTGTATGCCACCCAGTCAAGATTCAAGTTTTCATACTCCTTGGCCACTGACGAATGATTCTTGAGAAAACTCCAGTTAGAATAGATTACCAGCATTCCGTAGTCGCGTATTCTTTCGAAATCATCCATCATATTCCTGTTCATTCCGGTCTCCCAGGTCCATTCTCCCATCTTCACCTTTTCGCAACTTTCGTCAGTGAACTTCATTCCATATTCGAATTCCGGGAAAGTGGTCTTCTTTCCGAAATCCTTGGAATACCACTGAACGGATGCCCCCAAAACTATGCTGTCCGGTTTTTCGAGGGCGAGGGATTCGTGAAACTCATCCCATCCTTCACGGCCCATTCTCCAGTCGGCTCCGGCGAGGAATCCTATATTACCGTCTCCGGTGCAGTCGCTGAAAAGAGGAGCGGACAGTTCGAATTCCTCGGAAGTGATGACATTCCTCACTATTACAGATTTGATGGTATGGTCATCTTTCATCGTAACTCCGACGGCACGGCTGAGAGGATAATACGTAATGTTCGGTTCCCCCTTGATAAAGGCGTCTTTCTTTTCATCCTCGTAATTTGCCGCAGGCTGTGCATTACCAATGGTAGAATGTCCGAATTCGCGCTGCATCTTGCCAAGTGCCGGATACGGCCCCATCTCTATCCTGCCACCGAGGTGGACTCTCACCTCTGCACTGTTATTGCCTCCCAATACGGCACGGTCGTGTACGAGAGCGAC
>JAZUEO010000228.1:0-2963 GCA_045640205.1 Candidatus Coprenecus sp.
CTTCCTGCTTTTCGAACCAGTCTAGAGGCGCACCGGGAACATCTGTCTCGTGCCGCATTATCTCAAGATAATAATCATCCCCGAAAAGACTCTTGTACCAATCGATGATTTCCTCCGCTTTTTCGATTTCGCCGTCCAGAATGGCTTGAGGCACCTCACCCCCGAGGCATGCGGAAGAGCAGATGATTCCTTCGTGATACTGTTCCAGCAGTTCGTGGTCGATTCGCGGCTTATAGTGGAATCCCTCGATATATGCCAAAGATACCAGTTTGATGAGGTTATGATAACCGGTCATATTTTTGGCCAGCAGTATCAGGTGGTATGAACTCTGGTCCTCGCGACCTTTCTTAGTAAACCTGCTGCCATCCGCCACGTAAACTTCACAGCCGACGATGGGTTTCACCTTTTCGCCGTCAGAGCGATTTTCATTGAATTTCGCAGCCTTGTCCAGAAACTCCTTGGCACCATACATATTTCCGTGGTCGGTAATAGCAAGCGCCGGCTGACGGTTTTCCGCAGCCTTTTTCAACAAGTCATCTATCTTGGATGCCCCATCGAGAATGGAATACTGCGTGTGAACGTGAAGGTGAACGAAATTCATAGTGCAAAGGTAAGCATAATTGCCCGTTCTTCAACACAATTAATCCTGCCTTTTTATAAGGAGAAACCCGGCCATGAACACAGCACGGTCGGGATTTTCAGTGATTATAAGCCAGTTTACTTGCTCGTGTCCTGAGCGGCTTCAGGCAGAGTGGGAAATTCGGGAGCACTTTGTTCCGGTGCACTCTGCTCGATGGGCACGATTTCATCGGCAGTCTTCTTAGTAGAGATAAAAGCTGTCGCCAATATACTGAGAATCAATATGATAATAGCCAATGTCCAAGTGGCTTTTTCGAGGAAGTCAGCAGTTTGACGGACTCCGAATGCTTGATTTCCGGCTGAGAAATTGGCAGCAAGTCCGCCTCCTTTGGAGTTCTGAAGCAATACGACTATCGTAAGGAGGACGCTGGCGATTATTATCAAAATAGTGATGGCTGTGTACATAATCTATAGTTATTCTTTATAAATATTTTTTCTGTTCTTGTATAAGGGCTGCAAAGTAAGTACTTTTTTCCGGATAAAGCAAAATTAGTTTTTCATAAATGTCTATGGCCATCTGATGCAGTTCCTGCTCCCCATAGATTCTGGCAAGTGTCTCAGTATAAAATATCTCGTCAGACGCTTTCGGCAGAGAGTCATCAGATATGGAGACAGTCTGCTCTGAAGGCAGCACCTGCTCCAGTGAAGTGTACTTTTCTTCGACGGACCTGAGGTCCTCCTGCGAAAACCAATCTCCGCCGATTACTCTGACGGCCTGCTTGTCCCTGATGTCATTTTCCACCTCCAGCTCTGTCCGTACTCTGTTTTCAAAATCAGCCGTCAATCCCTTGCGGACAATCTGTTCTCTCGAAGGAACATATACGCCGGCTCTCTTCATTCCAAGTTTCCGATACTCTTCCCCCATCACCGAAGTGCGGAGATACAGTTCCTTTCGGGCCAGAGCGAACCAGGGATATTTGGAAATCAGGGATTCCAATTGAGTGACCGACAGCGCTGTTAATTTGTTCGTCATAACACAAATTTTTTCTGAAAATCAAAATCCATTCCCTACCAATTGGCTACTGTTGCATTGAAAATGTCATCCACCAGAATTTCTATTATTTCATCGCAGAGTCCATCTTCTACGGCGTCCAGAGATTGATTGGAATCATAATCCGCGTATGCGGAAAGACTTTTCTCAAAATCGTCTTCCGGGTGCAGTCTGTTCGTGAATGTTATCTTGACGGTAATGGTAAGCCTGTTCTGTGCCGCCACTTCTTCCGCAGTAACAGCCATAGGATTGGTGACATAGGAAACGATTTCACCGCTGACATTCAGGTCTCCGACCTCAGAAGCCATTTCAAGTTTGGTAAGCTTGCGATATTTGTCTATCAAGGCTTCCGAAAGATTGTTCGCCAGTGAAGGGTTTACCCTCAAAGCCTTGTTCTGAAAATATTCGACCGCTATGGACTTCACGTCGGCTTGGATGGATGTTCCTGAAAAGGAATAAATACCACATCCATGCAAAATGCAAAGCAGCAAAACAGAAAAGAATATTTTTGATTTACCTGTCATTCCAGTCCGAGTTCTTTTATTTTTCTGTATAGGGTCCTTTCGGAAAAACCCAGTTCCGCAGCGGTGGGTTTCCTCTTCCCATTATGTTTTATCAGGGAGTTCCTTATCATTTCGGCTTCCATATCGGAAATGGATTTCGTCCCGGTGACTGCATTGATATCAGCGACAGGTTCCGTGTATTCCTCCTCAGGAAGAATATCGGCGTCCGACATAATCCTGTGCTGAACAGAAGCCAGTCTTTTAGGCCTTTGTTCCTCTGAGGAGATTTCATCCAGACGGGCCTTCAGGGAATCCACCTCCCTGCTGAGTTTCATAATCATCTGAAGCAGAGTAGCCGTATCGGGACCCACCTCGGAGGTATCGGAACGCAACCCCGGATGCGGAACGGGGAGATACGTTCCCTCCTTGTAAGGAATGTATTTCTGAAGGGCTTCGGCCGTAATGGAACGGACATCCTCCATAACGGAGATTTGTTCGGCCACGTTCTTCAATTGTCTGATATTTCCCGGCCACGGGTAACTTTCTATAAGGACTCTCGCTTCGGAAGTGAGAGCTACTGCAGGCATTTTGTATTTGTCGGCGCAGTCCAATGAAAATTTCCGGAACAACATATAAATGTCGCCCTTTCTGTCCCTGAGGGGAGGAACGGAAATCGGAACCGTATTGAGACGGTAATACAGGTCCATCCTGAAACGTCCCGTCTGAATGGCCTGTTCGAAATCCACGTTCGATGCCGCTATTACACGAACATTCGTCTTCTGTATCTTGGAGGACCCGACCCTGATGAATTCACCGGTCTCAAGCACACG
>JAZUEO010000229.1:0-2959 GCA_045640205.1 Candidatus Coprenecus sp.
CACCCAGCCGCTACCGCTGTATGATGCCGGATAATATGCATCATAGTTGCCGTTTGCAGGGGCTGCACCCGAAACAAGCTGGAATACACCGTCCTTTGTCCCTTCCCCGGACTGGAGCCGGAAAATCTTTCCGTCTATGGAAATCTCGTCGCCCGCCTGCCAGAGAACGGCATATCCGGCTTCGTCATTTCCGGAAAGCGCTGCTCTGGTCATTTCAGAATCCGTAGTAGCACGGACACTGATTTTGCTGCTAAATGTCCTTTCCGGGACAATATTCGAAGAACAGGATGCGAGAATCGCCGCAGCTGCACCTCCAAGCAGAATCGCAAGTAATTTTCTCTTCATAATACACCCCTCCTATTCCCAGATGTCAATCGGGTAAACAAGCCCGTCGTCAGTATTGAACGATTCGGTACCGCTAGCCTGACACAATGCTGCCGTCCAGTCAAATTCAATCTCCGCACTGCGCGGCTCCAGATATTTATCCTTATTCATATGAGCAAAGATAGGGATAAATTCTATTTGAAGAAAGGAGTCAGTTTCTTGTTGTTGGCCAGAGATAGCGGCGACATCGGCATTATCCCGAGATAATTCAAAGAATAGAAGGCGGCAAGTATGGACACCTGCTCTTCATCGCACCCGCTGTCACGGAATGACTCTTCCCAGCACTTGAGCAGTTTGTCACTGCTCATATAGAAGTGTTCCTCCCGTTTCATATAATAATGCGTCATAAAATACCAGTTGGCCCAGTCGTACATAGGATTGCCATAAGAGAACAGGCCGAGGTCTATGGCGTATGTATCATTTCCGGAAAAGATGAAATTCCCGGGATGATAATCACCGTGCAGGCAATTGTCGCATTTTGGAATTGCATCCAGAAAATCCGAAATACGGATTTTTTCTTCATCTGTGTACATCGTTGCAACAGGCAGTTTTCTTTTCATCCTTTCCCCGACAGGAACGAAACGATCCTTGTCACACGGCTTGGAATGGATAACAGATCCCAGGTCCACGAATTTATGAATATAGGAAGGCATATTCTCCCAATCCTCAGAGATGGCCCTGATGAGTGATTTCTTGCCCGGGATGTTCTGAAAAACTGCGCCTATGCTTCCGCCTGCAACTTTTACCAATCCTCCGGCCTCCGGAGTGGGAATTCCCAAAGAGTGGACATACGACGACAAGTCCTGTTCCTTTTGAAGCTCTTTCAGATCGGCTTCACCCTTTGTAAGGAAAACTTTCACCATCCATTTCCCGTCAGGGCTGGTATAGCTCCTGGATGATTGGCGCTCGCTCAGCAGGCTCCATCCGGTAATATCAATTTCTTTCATCTGTCAGTTGACTTACGATTTCGTAATCAAAGATAACGGTTAATCGTTAATCGGCCAAACTATCAATCCGCGAATCCTCCTCCTGGACGGATGAATCGGACGCGGAAGTGCAGCGATGACCTGAAATTTGAAAGTCTGGCATAAATAGTCTATCTTCAAACTCCAATTCGATGAATTACGTGCATGACGAGTAACTCTCCAAACATAATCATAAGGCCTGCAACAATTGATGACGTTTCTTTTGTCGCCCAATGCGTATTGGCATCCGTGGAATTGTGCGACTTTAGAGAAGATTCCGTGGAGAAAGATATCGCAGAGGATGCCTGCAGAAGAGACAACACACTGTATTCATGGCGCAACGCACGGATTGCAGCCATCGAAGGCACGCCTGTAGGGTGTATGGTTTCCTATCCGGGAGAGTACTATTTGGATGCGAGGGAGAGGACTTTCAAAATTTTCAGGGATGCGGGACGCCCGATGGATGACACGGAGATGGAAGCCAATCCAGGGGAATGGTACCTTGATTCTATGTCGATTGTTCCTGCTTTCCGCGGCTATGGAATAGGCCGTCTTTTAATGAATGATGCCATTGATTCCGCTATAAAGAATGGATACCGGCAGGCTGCATTAATTGTGGAATACAACAAGCCGCATCTGCGCGATTACTATTCTGATATGGGATTCATGCCGGAAAGGGAGATGAATGCCTTCGGAGAGAAATATCTGAAGATGTGCAAAACATTTTTTTGAGAATATAGAAAAAGCCCTCGCAGAGTGTTCTGCAAGGGCTTTTTTGAAGAGTTGAGATAGAAGGATTCGAACCCTCACTGACAGAGCCAGAATCTGTAGTGCTACCATTACACCATATCTCAATGAATATCCCGAAATCGGGACTGCAAATGTACTGCAATTTCTGAAAATTGCAAAAATTTATTATAAGTTTTGCAACAATACCACAGCCCAGACCTCGCATCCTTCTTCTCTGCCGACGAAACCGAGCCTTTCAGTGGTGGTGGCTTTGACGCTGATCCTGTCTACAGGTACCCCGATAACGGAAGAAACAGACTCTCTCATCGCCAAAATGTACGGAGCGATCTTCGGAGTCTGAAGAGCGATGGTGATGTCCGCGTTGGCAATGTCCCAGCCTTTCTCCCTGATCATGCTGACCACTCTGCGGAGCAGTTCTCTGCTGTCAATGCCTTTGAATTCGTCCGATGAATCCGGAAAATGCTTCCCTATGTCACCCAGAGCCAGAGCGCCGAGAATGGCATCACACAATGCATGTATGGCGACATCACCGTCAGAATGGGCCACAAATCCTTTCCCGGACTTGATTTCAACACCGCAGAGGTGCATGGGCAGCCCTTCTTTCAACGAATGAACGTCATATCCTTGTCCAATTCTGTATTCCATCGCCGCAAAAATAAATAAAATACTTAATTTTGTAAAAGAATCAGGAAGTATGGGACTTTTTAATTTTTTCGGGGACAGTGAGCACAGGGTGTTCAACTACAGACCTATCTATTACAACCAGGAAGAAGAAGAGCGCAAACGTATGTTCGGCGCAGTTGACGGTACGATTGACAAGGAGAAGAAGGAAGGGAAGTATGTGCCCGGGTCATATATCA
>JAZUEO010000230.1:0-2159 GCA_045640205.1 Candidatus Coprenecus sp.
AAAGACCTCGGAATGATGGCGATGAGTTATGGCTATGTTTATGTGGCTCAGGTGGCTGTCGGTGCTTCCCAGACTCAGTTCTTCAATGCCATCAAGGAGGCCGAGGCCTATAACGGACCGTCTCTGATTATCGCGTATGCCCCTTGTATTAATCACGGTCTTAAAGTCGGAATGGGACATTCTCAGAAGGAAGAGAAAATGGCTGTCGAATGCGGATACTGGCATCTTTACAGATTCAATCCGGATGCAGTGGATGCAGGCAGGAATCCTTTCACCCTCGATTCGAAAGGACCAGACTGGTCCAAGTTCCAGGATTTCATCAAGGGAGAGGTTCGCTATGCTTCACTGATGAAGACCTTCCCCGAAGCCGCTGCCGAACTCTTCGAAAAGACGCAGCAGTATGCACAACTTCGTTATGAGGGTTATAAGAAACTAAGTCTGTAATAATTTCAGCATACTTTGAAAATGGTGGAGCTGGCCGAATATGCCGGCCCCACTTTTTTAGAATCTGGCGCTGGCGATGAAACATTGTTCGCTCAATATATTGTGGAAAGTTCCGGCATCTCTTGTCCTGATGCTGGTGGCGCTTTTCATCGTATCTAATGTGAGTCCCATATATGATTTCGAGGAAACTGTTCCTTTCAGTGGGGATGAGATATATAATCCGTACTCGATGCTTGATACGACCTTAGGCTGGAGCAGGACGAATCTTCACACTCATACCCATTCCACGAAATGGATTAATGAATGTGAATTTTATCCCGACTCCATTCTGGCCTTCTATGAAAGGTATGGGTATGATGTGGTGACGTTTTCAAATCATATGGAACTGACGGAGTATCCCGGTGATTCCAGCAGGGAAGTTCGTGTGTATGAGCACGGGTGGAATCTCGCCAAACATCATAATCTGGTGTTCAATCCTGTGAAGCTTCATTATTGGGATATGGCGCTTCCTCTGTTCTGTTCGCAGAAGCAGTACAAAATAGACAGATTGGGGAAGGATGCAGATTTCGTATTTTTCAATCATCCGGACAGAACTAATTTTACCGATGACTGTGATATGGCACGGCTTACCGGGTACAGACTGACGGAGGCGATTTGCGGCTTCGCTTATGATGATACCCGCTGCCATAAATGGGATGTGGCTCTTTCTACAGGGCATTATGTACTAAGTGCCATCAGCGATGACTTGCATAAACCCCGCAGAAGCGATAAAATCGCCCGCAGGTGCAGTTTTCTCAATATTTCGCGACCGCATTATGACGATATCCGCGAGGCCCTTCTCTCAGGAAGATTTTATTCGATGTATCTTCCGGATTTCGGTAACGGCGATTTGTCGGTCAAAGAGGCCTCCAATCATAATCTGGCTGAAATTACAGATATAGGAATGAGAACTGATACTGTCTATATGAAACTTTCACGCCCGGCTGTCTGTATAGAGACCATAGGTCAGGGTGGAGAAATTCTCAAGACCTTGAGAGATACATCTGTGACAGATTTCGCTTTCCGTCCGGAAGATACCTATATCCGTATGACCGCCCGTTTCGCCGACAGTACTGTGATTTTCACGAATCCTTTCGCAAGATGGAAAGGAACTTCCCTTTCCGGTACCCCTTATGTGGAGTATGAGCACAATGTGAACCTACCTCTTACGGTTCTGTTCAATCTGACTCTTGTTCTGGCGGCGGCTGGAGTAGTTCTTCTTATTCGAAAATGCTTTTCTCCGGGTCGTAAACCGGACTGTCGATGCTGAGCCAGTTCAGGACGGAGTGGAAGACCTGATGCTGGTCGGCTTCTTCCATTTGTTTCAATGGACGCCAAGGGTCAGAAGTCCATACCATAAAAGGAATTTCGTATTGCTGGGGAGGCGCTATCGCCATAGGAACACCGTGCATGAACAGGTCGTTTTCCCCGAGCGATTCACCGTGGTCGGAGACGAACAGCAGGGAAGTATGGTATGACGGAGGCAGTGTCCGGAGGGTGTCAATGAGACTGCTGAGGAGATAGTCGGTGTAGATGATGGTATTGTCATAGGCATTGATGAGCCCTTCAATGTCCTTGTCGGCCGCTTCGACTGTGGTGCATACGGGTTTGAATACTTCGAAGCGCGGGGGGTATTTGGTTCCGTAGGCGGGCCCGTGGCTGGTGCTGGTGTGAAG
>JAZUEO010000231.1:0-3297 GCA_045640205.1 Candidatus Coprenecus sp.
GAATAAGTTATTAAGATACATATATGAGCATTATTTTTCCAAAAGAGCTGTGCCCTATTGGATAATTCTGCTCATAGATAGTATGGCCGTTTTACTTTCGGCTGCATTGGCTTCGTATCTTGAAAAGGGTTTGCTTTGGACAAGTCTTCATTTTTGGCCTGTATGCGGTGGGGTAGTACTTATTCTGGTACTGTTCTTTTTGAACTTCAAATTCTTTCACACCTATTCCGGGGTTGTGCGTTTTTCTTCCTTTGTCGATTTGAAGAATGTGATGGTGGCCAACTTGTCATCATCCATATGTTTGTATCTTGTTTTTCTGGCGGTCAAATTTTTTAAGATTGAATTCATAAGTCTTCCTGACGTTTATGGCATCCTGACGATATTCGTAATCTCCACAATGCTGATGTTTATCTTCCGTTTGAATGTGAAGATATTATATGAAACCATCCGTAATGATTCGAAGGCACAGAAAGTTTTCATATATGGAGTAAGAACGGGGGCTGTGGCCTTGGCTAAAAGTATCAGGAACGAGGATCCGGCACGATATTCACTGGTCGGTTTTGTTAATCCGGACGAATTCCTCGACAGCAAGTATCTGATGGGAGTGCAGATTCGCAGGGATGGTCCTCATCTGATTAAAAAAATGCAGGAGGCGGGAGCGACTGCTCTATTGGTTTCACCTCTGCAGACCGATTATTTCAGAGGCCGTGATGAACTTATTTCCAATTTGATAGAAGCAGGTATCAAAATCGTGATGATGCCAAATCCCGAAGAATGGGACGGGCATTCGGATATTTTCAGGGAAAAGTTAAAGGAGGTGGACATCGAGGATTTGCTTCCAAGGCAGAGAATTGATGTGGATATGAAGGCCATAGAAGAGCAGCTTCGTGGGAAAAGTGTACTGATTACCGGAGCTGCCGGTTCCATAGGGTCGGAGATAGTGGCTCAAGTGGCGCAGTTCCATCCATCGGATATGATACTCATCGATCAGGCCGAAACTCCGATGCATGATATTCGGATGATGATGAAAAGGCTTTACGGAGAGGATTGTCCCGATGAATCAAAGCGTGTGAGGGCGGAAACCATAGTGGCCAGTATAACGGATGAAGATTTTATGGAGAAACTTTTTGCCGCTCATCGTCCGGAGTATGTATTTCACGCAGCCGCCTACAAGCATGTTCCCATGATGGAGGACAATCCATCCATTGCTATCCGGAACAATATCCATGGTACACGTATAATAGCTGATCTGGCGGTCAAATACGGAGTCAGGAAGTTTGTTATGGTCTCCACTGACAAAGCTGTCAATCCAACTAATGTAATGGGCTGTTCCAAGAGGATTTGTGAGATATACTGCCAGTCTCTGAATAATGCCGTACAGGAAGGAACGGTGAAAGGAGTCACGCAGTTCGTCACTACCAGATTCGGGAATGTTTTGGGCAGCAACGGTTCTGTTATTCCGATTTTTCGCGAGCAGATAGCTGCAGGAGGACCTATTACGGTTACCGACCCGAATATAATACGTTATTTTATGCTTATTCCGGAAGCGTGTAAACTGGTACTTGAGGCAGGTGTTATGGGACACGGAGGTGAAATCTTCGTATTCGATATGGGCAGACCTATCAAGATAGTCGAGTTGGCAAGGCGGATGATAATTCTTTCCGGTGCCAGGAATATCGAAATCAAGTTCACCGGACTCAGGGATGGAGAAAAACTTTATGAAGAGGTTTTGGCAGACAATGAGAACTCGAAACCGACTGTTCATCCCAAGATAATGGTCGCTTCCGTACGTGAATATGATTACTCATTGGCTTGTGAAAATGAACAGCGTTTGCTGGATGCGTCGTATCGTCTTTCGAGAAAAGAGATAGTCAAGATGATGGAGGAAATCGTACCGGAGTACCGGAGTACCAACGAACGTTATCAGTAAAAATGAAAGGCATTGTACTCGCCGGTGGTTCCGGCACAAGATTGTATCCGATTACCAAAGGGGTAAGCAAACAATTGCTTCCCATATATGACAAGCCGATGGTTTATTATCCCATCTCCGTATTGATGCTTGCGGGGATACGGGACATTCTCCTGATATCCACTCCTTACGACCTGCCCGGATTCAAGAGGCTTCTGGGTGATGGTTCTGATTACGGATTGAATCTCCAATATGCTGAGCAACCATCCCCCGATGGCTTGGCGCAGGCCTTTACCATAGGGAAAGAGTTCATTGGAAATGACAGTGTCTGTCTGGTTCTTGGTGACAATATTTTTTATGGCTCCGGTTTTACAGGACTGCTCAAGAAGGCTGTGTCCGCTGCCGAACAGGAGGGAAAAGCCACTGTCTTCGGTTATTGGGTGAATGACCCTGAACGTTACGGAGTCGCGGAATTCGACAGGGATGGAAATTGTCTCGGCATAGAGGAAAAACCCGCCGAGCCCAAAAGCAATTATGCCGTGGTAGGTTTGTACTTCTATCCTAATAAGGTCGTTTCGGTAGCGGAAAATATAAAACCTTCCGCACGTGGGGAATATGAAATCACAACGGTGAACCAGAAATTTCTGGAAGATAAGAGACTTAGGGTACAGACTTTAGGTCGTGGTTTTGCCTGGCTCGATACGGGAACCTATGATTCTCTCTCTGAAGCTTCCACTTTCGTTGAGGTCATAGAAAAGCGCCAGGGATTGAAGATGGCCTGTCTCGAAGGAATCGCTTATCGTTATGGATGGATAAGTGAGGAGAAGATGCGGGAAATCGCTCGACCGATGATTAAGAATCAGTATGGTCAGTATCTTCTTAAAGTAATAGATGAAATGAAGGGGAATGTGAATTCAATGAACGTAAGGAATTGATAATATAAATTTGAATTATATGCGGAGTGGATTACAGATTTCAGCCAGAGGCATTGAGATGCCTGAATCTCCTATCAGAAAATTGGCACCGCTGGCTTATGATGCAGAAGACAGGGGAGTTAAAATTTTCAGGCTGAATATCGGCCAGCCCGATTTGCCAACCCCTCAGAAGGCTCTTGATGCACTCAAAAGCATAGATAGAACCACTCTGGAATATTCTCCTTCACAAGGTTATCGTTCACTTCGTCAGGCATTGGTGAACTATTATGACCGTTATCAGATAAAACTGAATGCTGACGAAATCATCATCACCTCAGGCGGGTCTGAAGCGGTGCTTTTCGCGTTTATGAGCTGTCTTAATCCGGGAGATGAAATCATCGTACCCGAACCGGCCTATGCGAATTATATGAGTTTCGCCATTTCGGCAGGAGCCGTTATTCGGACAGTGACTAC
>JAZUEO010000232.1:0-4746 GCA_045640205.1 Candidatus Coprenecus sp.
GGTTTATGGAGAGCCCGATGAAGGTGCTCTCCCCATCAGTGAAACGGCCGGGACCAAGGAGGCGACTTCTCCATACGGAAGGTCAAAGCAGATTTGTGAAGATATGTTGAAGGATTGTGGCAGAGCTTATGAAAATTTGAAGATTACGGCTCTGCGTTATTTCAATCCTATCGGAGCCCATCCTTCTGCCAAGATAGGTGAACTTCCCAGAGGGGTGCCTCAGAATCTGGTCCCTTTCGTAACTCAGACCGCTGCCGGATTAAGGAAAGAATTGAGCATATTCGGGGACGATTACGATACTCCTGACGGAACCTGCATCCGGGACTACATATATGTATGTGATTTGGCTAAAGCTCACGTAGCCGCCGTGAACCGTATGCTGAACCAGCCCTCAGAGCGTTATGAAATTTTCAATCTGGGTACCGGAAACGGCGTTTCCGTTTTGGAACTGGTTAATACCTTCATCAAGGTGACAGGGGTAGCACTCCCATATCGCTTCGCTCCGAGAAGGGCGGGTGACATAGTGAAGGTATGGGCTGATGCCACCAAAGCCAATACGGTTCTCGGGTGGAAGGCAGACACGCCTTTGGATGAGGTGCTGCTTTCCGCCTGGAACTGGGAGAAGAAAATCAGAAATCTATAAACTCTGCATAACGTATCATAAAATCAAGAAAAGGAAATGAATCGTTTCCTTTTCTTGATTTTTGTTTCCGGATGTTCCGCTTTGCTATTTTAGTGCTATGGAATATTCGGAATTGGTGTATGCCTGTGCCCTGAACAGGATTTTCAATTATGACTGCCGTCTTGGAAAGCGCGTCATGGAACAATATCCCCATCCTGGAACCCTTTTTTCTTGGAAGGCGGATGAACTTTACGGATTGTTCGGCCGGAATTCGAAATATCCGGGATTATTCATGGACAGGAAACTTTTGGATGAGGCTGCGGATGAGGTGGAATGGGCTTCATCGAAGGGGGTGCGGATACTCTGTTTCAATGAAGCGGATTATCCTCATCGTCTCAGGGAATGTGAAGATGCTCCACTGATGTTGTTCAAAGCCGGGAATGCAGAATTGAATGCGTCGCGGGTGATTTCCGTCGTGGGAACCAGAAAGGTGACTTCATACGGACTTGGAGTATGCCGTTCCATAATACAGGAACTGGCCTCTCTGGAGGAACCTCCCCTGGTGGTGAGCGGGCTTGCGTATGGAGTGGATATATGTGCGCATAGGGAAGCGCTTTCTGCAGGATTGTCCACCGTAGGGGTAATGGCTACGGGAATAAATGATATTTATCCTTATGCTCACCGTGCAGATGCCGCGGCCATGTGCAGACAGGGTGGAATCGTAACTGATTTCTGGAGGAACGCTCCTCCGAACAGAATTAATTTTCTACGAAGGAATAGGATTATCGCGGGGCTGTGTGATGCTGTAGTGCTGATAGAATCCGATAAAAGCGGAGGGGGGATAGTGACGTCAAAGATGGCTTTCTCGTATTCCCGGGATGTGTTCGCTGTTCCCGGGAGAATAAACGACAGATATTCGGCCGGGTGTAATCTGCTCATCAGCGAAAAAATAGCGGAATCCATGCCGTCTCCCGATAGAATCGCCGCTTTGATGGGGTGGAAAAAACGCTGTGACGCACTGTCTGCGGAAGGTGCGCCGGAATTATTTTCAGGGGATAGTGATGTGAAAAGAAATATTATTGTACTTTTATCAAGTGGTTCAGGGATGGATGCCGACTCTCTTTGCGAGAGATTACCTTTTGAATGTCAGGAGATTATGACGGCTTTGACTGCGCTTGAAATAGAGGGAAGGATTATCCTTGACAGCCGTGGTGTATATGGATTGAAAAAATATATAGCCGATTCAAATGATTGATACTCATACACATATATATGAGAATGAGTTTGCCGGGGATTTGCTTGAAACCCTTGCAAGGGCGGAAAACGCCGGTGTGGAGAAGTTCGTGTTTCCAGCCATTGATTCCGAATCATACGGAAGGATGATTTCGACTCAGAAACTTATGCCGGGGAAAGCCTTTTGTTGTATGGGCCTGCATCCTACCTCGGTGAATGAGGATTGGGAGCACGAAATCTCATTTGTGCGTGAAAAATTGCGGGAACGGCGCTGGATAGCTGTAGGCGAAATAGGATTGGACGGTCATTGGTCGAGGGAATTTATGGATAAGCAGGTGGAATTGTTCCGTGAACAAATGATTCTTGCCTGCGAAATGAATTTGCCGGTAATTATCCACGTGAGAGATGCGACAGAGGAACTGTATCGGGTTCTGGAAGAACTCAAAGCCATGTCAAAGATGCCGCAGGGTGTATTCCATGCCTTCTCTGGAAGTTATGAAACTTACCTGCGCCTCAAATCTTACGGTGATTTCTATTTCGGCATCGGCGGGGTGGTTACTTTCAAGAATGCGCAGGTCGCGGAGGCTGTGGCCCGGATGCCGCTCGGGAGTCTGCTGTTGGAGACTGATGCGCCATATCTGGCCCCGGTTCCAAACAGGGGAAAGCGGAACGAACCGTCTTTTCTGGTTTATATATCACAAAAGATAGCTGACATTCAAGGGACTGATGTCGAAACAGTGCGGAGAGTCACTGCCGAAAATGCCGAGAGGCTGTTTGAGTTTGATAAATTTGTATAAAATGGATAATAAGCAAAGTATTCTGCTCATATATACCGGTGGTACCATCGGTATGAAGGAGGACCCCAAAACGGGGGTGCTGTGCCCCTTCGATTTCTCGCAGGTAATGTCAGAGGTGCCTGAACTGAAGAATATGATTTATAAGTTGGACGTCTATTCCTTTACTCCTCTAATCGATTCTTCTGACGTGGATATTCCCTTCTGGCAGACTCTGGCCGGCCTTATTTCTGACAACTATTCCAAGTACGACGGTTTCGTGGTGCTGCACGGCACGGATACTATGTCCTATTCGGCATCGGCTCTGAGTTTTATGCTGGAAGACCTTGAAAAGCCGGTGGTCTTTACCGGAAGCCAATTGCCGATAGGCAAGTTGAGAACGGACGGAAAGGAGAATCTGATTTCTTCCATAGAGGTGGCTTCCGCCAGAAGGAGTGACGGGCATCCGATGGTTCCGGAGGTTTGCGTGTTTTTCGAAAATATGTTGTACCGTGGGAACAGAACCACCAAGTACAGCGCGGAAAATTTCAGGGCCTTCAAGTCTGCAAATTTTCCACCGCTGGCCGAAGCGGGCATACATCTCAAGTACAATACGCAGATAATAAAATACCCCGAAAGCTGGGGGCATCCGTTATGGGTGAATAAGGAAATGGATAATTCCGTGGCGATAGTCAGGCTGGTACCGGGACTGAATATGAAAACTTTCGATGCCGTCTGCCATACTGACGGTATCAGGGCTATAGTGCTCGAAACATATGGCTCCGGGAATGCCCCTACTGCGGAAGATTTCCTGAATATTGTCAGAGACGCTGTCGCCAGAGGTATTATAATGATAAATGTAACACAGTGTCTTACAGGGAGTGTGGATATGGATACCTATGCCAATGGGCAGTCCCTGAAGGCGGCGGGGGTCATGAGCGGTTTTGACAGTACCACGGAAGCCGCCGTGACGAAATTATATCATCTGTTAGGGCAATTCGCGGACAATGAGAGCGTTAAGCGTTATCTGCTGAAAAATATGCGGGGAGAAATTTCTCAAGGATAGATGATATATGAGATTAATATTTCATTAAATGTGTGATTATTAAAAATAATTTTTACTTTTGTAAACAAAAATGTAATCAATGGAGAGGTGGCCGAGTGGTCTAAGGCGCGCGCCTGGAAAGTGCGTAAGCTTCAAAAGGGCTTCGCGGGTTCGAATCCCGCCTTCTCCGCAGAAAAATGGAACAAGGTGTCTTGCAGACTCGTTGTTTCGGCTTTTATTTTAAAAATTAATTAAAAACTGTTTAATATTTGTTTAACCTAATTCTAAAATCTTTATGAAAAAAGTTTTCGCGTTACTCGCAGTTATGGGCCTAATGGCATTCGCTGCACAGTATGCATCAGCTCAGACAGAGCAGGCCGCTTCAACGGAAGTTGCAGTTCAGACCGCTTCTTCTGACGCAGCTGCACCTGCATCAGAACAGGTGGCAGAGGAAGTTCCCGTTCACCAGGCTATCAAGACAAAATTCATCGAGGGTGGTGCCGGCTTTATGGCTACAGTTATCGCCTGCTTGATTTTCGGTCTTGCTATTTGCATCGAAAGAATCATTTATTTGAATATGGCTTCCACCAACACTGAAAAGCTTCTCAAGAAAGTTGAAGATGCACTTCAGGCAGGTGGTGTAGAGGCTGCGAAGGATGTTTGCCGCAATACCCGCGGTCCTGTCGCTTCCATTTTCTATCAGGGCCTTCTCCGTATGGATCAGGGTGTTGATCAGGTTGAAAAGGCAGTCGTTTCCTATGGTTCAGTTCAGATGGGTCAGCTTGAAAGCGGTCTTTCCTGGATTACCCTCTTCATCGGTATCGCTCCTATGTTGGGATTCATGGGTACTGTAATCGGTATGATCGCAGCGTTCGATAACATCCAGGCAGCCGGTGACATCAGCCCGACCCTCGTAGCAGGAGGTATGAAAGTCGCCCTTATCACTACCGTAGGTGGTCTTATCGTCGCCATTATTCTTCAGCTTTTCTACAATTACCTTATCTCCAAAGTCGATACCATCGTGAACTCTATGGAAGATGCTTCCATTTCACTGGTCGATATGCTCGTTAAGT
>JAZUEO010000233.1:0-9338 GCA_045640205.1 Candidatus Coprenecus sp.
ACATGGCTACGATCCGACTTCCGTTGACAAACATAGGATCCGAGAGGTTATCAACAATAACGGTTCCGGGCATCTCCAGCCGGAACAGGTTCAGATTCTGCTCGATGCCGCAGGAATACCCAGAGTGAAAGAAGCTTCCGCCTATTCCGTAGATGAAGCTCTCGAAGCTGTTCGGGAAATAGGCGGTTACCCTTTGGTAATGAAAGTCGTCGGACCGGAACACAATTATCTTTCCAGCGGCACCACATTGAATGTCCGTGAAGACCTGATAATGAAAAACGAATTTGAGCGGATGATGAAGATACCGGGCGCAGAATGCGTATTGTTCCAGAAAATGCTCTCCGGAATAGAAATCTTCATAGGAGCAAAAAAAGAAGGAAACTTCGGGCATCTGGTTATGTGCGGTATGGGTGGTGTATTCGTGGAAACTCTCAATGACATCAGCATCGGACTTGCTCCTTTTTCAAAGGAGGAAGTGGATTCTATGATAAAATCCCTCAAAGCCTACCCTATCTTGAAGGGCTTGAGCCGTGGAAACGGTATTAATCTCAATATACTTAATGAAACCATAAGAAGGGTTTCAGCTTTATGTCTGGCAGCTCCTGAAATTGAAGAGTTCGATATCAATCCTATGCTTGGTGACCGGGATTCGCTGATGTCCGTGAATGCCAGAATCACTCTAAAAAAATAAAAGAAATGTTCAAGAAAATCATAGAATGGTATAAATCCCAGCCCGACACCGTCAAAGGCGCCATCTGGTTGGGAATAGTACTGATAATAGGAATCATCATCCGTTGGGATTTCGTAATGGATGGAATCCGTAGAGGATTCGGCTTCTATTCGAAATAAGAATATCAATACCTTTCCCCGAAGATAGCTGTTCCTATCCTTATGTGGGTAGCTCCCATCTGTATGGCTATGCCCCAATCGGATGACATTCCGAAGGAACGGATATCGAATTTGCGAAGGAAATCATAGTGCCGTGACACTATGGCATCGTAGGTTTCCATCAGGGCTGAAAATTCTTTCCTGATTATCTGTTCATCATTGGAGAACGAAGCCATTCCCATCAGACCGCGTATGGTGACAAAATGCAGAGGATTTGTTTGCAAGGTATCCAGCAGTCTGAATACTTCATCGCGGGAAAACCCCTGCTTCGATTCTTCCGAGGCGATATGCATCTCAAGAAGCACTTCCGTACGGTATCCGTTGGCGGCACACCATTTTTCTATGTCATACAGGAGTTTTTCGCTGTTACAGGAATGGATGAGCGATACGTTAGGTACGACGTATTTGATTTTATTGGTCTGCAAATGTCCGATGAAATGCCATTGGATATCTTTCGGAAGAAGCGCAGCCTTATCCCGCAATTCCTGAGGGCGGCTTTCTCCAAATATTCTCTGACCGGCTTCGTAAGCCTGTTCGACTGATGAAGCGGGATGGAATTTTGAAACTGCCACCAGAATGACATCTGATGGCAGTTCCGATAATATGGTGCTTAAATTTTCTGATATGCTCATTTTCTCTGACGTCGCTGCTGCTCGCGCAATGCCTCCTGCTGTGCTTTCTGCATGGCTTCAAGCCTCATCTGGAACTTCGATTTGGGTTTTCTGGCATTCTTGGCGGAATTGATGCGAATCTGATTCATTATTTTCTCTTCATCTACAAACCACTTTTTGATAACCCAGGTCTGGGCTATGGCGAAGAGATTGGAGAGGAAGTAATAATAACAGAGAGCCCCTGAAAGATTATTGCAGATAAACAGCATCATTATCGGCATAAAATAGACCGTCATAAACTTCATACCTGCCATCTGGGGATTATTGTCCATCTGTTTGGAAGACAATTTTGACATCAGGAACATAGTGACACCGACCAAAATGGCGAAAAGGCTGACATGACTGCCATAGAGGGGAATATGAAAATTCAAATCCAGAATTGAATCGTAGGTGGAAAGGTCCTTTACCCAGAGGAAGCCCTGCTGACGGAGTTCAAAAGAAGCCGGGAAGAACCTGAACATGGCCCAAAGTACCGGAAACTGCAGCAAAATCGGGAAACAGCCTCCCAACATACTGACATTAGCCTTCCTGTAAAGTTCCATGGTTTCCTGCTGGACTTTCATTGCATCTTCCTGACGTGGATATTTCTCTCTGATTTTGTCAACTTCGGGTTTCAGAACATTCATTTTCGCCGTTGACATATATGACTTGATGGTCAAAGGCGAGATTATGAGTTTGAGAAGAATGGTCATAATCAGAATGATAAGTCCGTATGAACTGACGAAGCCGTTGAGCAGGTTAAAGAAAGGAATGATGATTATCCGGTTAATCCATCCCACCATCCATCCGCCGAGCGGAATAATTTTTTCAAAATTACAGTCATAGGACTCCAAAGTGTTGTAATGATTGGGACCGAAGAAGAAATTGAAGCGGCTTGAAATATCACGTTTGGAATCCATTTCCACCGATGCTGCGGCGTGGCAGTTCATCAAGTCATTGTCCGGATTGAATTCAGGGAAAAATTTGTATGACACATCACCGGATGTAAAGGCATCAGCTGCCACGAGAATGGAGGAAAAGAACTGTTGCTGGAATGCGAACCAGTCGAACTTGGTGGTAATCTTTTTCTGTGCTTCTTCCTTTCCACGTCCTCCTGCATTCTCCACACCATTCTCGTCCGGGTAATGATAATACAAGGAAGAATAGGTCATTTCATTTTTATACCCTTTTTCAAGCCTTGGAAGAACCATATCCCACTGAATGTCAAATGAATGAACATTAGAAGGAATAAACTTTTGCATTCCGGCGGTATTCAGGTCAAAGCTCATCATATAACTCCCGGAAGGAAGAGTATAACTGTGTTCGATATAGGCATCATCTGACAGATACAGTCTCATAACAGCTGACGTATCTGTAGAAGAAACTATATCAAAGGAAAAGTCCTTGGTATTTATCCATTGCCCTGTGTACATCTGAATACCGAAGGTACTGGCATGCTCCTTCATCAGATATAATTCCGTACTGTCGCAGGTATAGAAATTCTTGACCAGAACACTGAAAGGCTGGGCTCCACGTGTGGTGAGTTTTACTTTCAGAAGGTCATTCTCCAATGTCACCGACTCCGACGTTCTGCGGTAGGCATCCTCAAGCCGGGCATTTGAATAAGTCGCCACATATCCCATGGAGGCCGAATCGCTTACACTGTCCTCAGAATGAGCCATCGCATAGGCTATGCTGTCGGCTTTCGCCGCAGCCATTTCATCAGCCCTGCGCTGAGCCTGTACAAAATCTATGGAATCCTGAATTTTTCTGGCCGCCTGGGCCTTTTCCATCTGACGGGTGTTGAATATGCTGAATCCGATAAGTATCAATCCGATCAGCGTAATCCCTGCTACGGTGTTTTTATTCATATCACTTTATCGTGCCCCTTCCGCTATTCAATGGTTTTGATTTTTTCTTCCAATTCGGCCAATTCAGCCTTGGCAGCGTCTATCTTCTGAAGAATGCCATTGATAAAAGTTTCCGCATTCTTGGAATTTGCAAAAAATCCCATATTGTTTTCGTAGGTGGCGATTTCAGATTCTATCTTATGATATTTCTGGAGAAGTTTGTCTCTTTCCGACTTGCCGGAATCAGCATTTCTGAAACTTCTGTCAGAACGTTTTCTTCCTTCTGCACCGCTGCGATATTCAGGGAATTTCTCGTTCAATGCGAGACGGAACGCTTCCTGAACTTTTTCTTTCTCACGGAAAGGAACAAATCCTATTTCATTCCAAGCATTGGTAAATTTTTTCAATGCGTCAAGGTCACTCCTGTCAGATGCCGGTTCATACCCTTTGATTTCCTCGATAAGCGCAAGCTTCTTATGCAGATTTTCGACAAACTGAGGATCCACACCTCCGAAATTTTTCTCCTTGTTATCGAAAAACTTGTCACAGGCGGCACGGAAACGATTCCAGATGGCATCCGATTTTTTCCTTGAAACAGGACCTATTTCCTTCCATTTTTTCTGAAGTTCTATCAATGCATCCTTTGAATTCTTCCAGTCTGTGCTCTCTGAAAGAATCTCGGCCTGTTCGCAAAGAGCGACTTTGGCTTCATAATTCTTGAGCATGCTGTCTTTGAATTCGGAGTAATAAACCCTTTTCCTTTCGAAAAACTTGTCACAAGCGGCACGGAAACGGTCATAAATCTTCTGATTATCTTTCTTGGCTGCGAATCCGATGGTTTTCCATTCCTTCTGGATATCCTCTATCTGCTTGGATGCTGCGTTCCACTGGCTGGAATCATTGCATTCAGCTTCGGCGATGGCCTCGACCTTCTCACAAAGAGCCGTCTTTTTCACCAGATTCTCCTTCTGCTGCTCCTTGAGTCCTTCAAAATGGGCCTGATGTTTTTTATTTATACTGGCAGTGGCTTCCTTGAATCTTTCCCAAATTGATTCACGATGTTCCTTATCCACCGGACCGAGTTCCTTCCATTCTTCGTGAAGTTTTTGAAGTCGGGCAAAAGCATTGACAACATTTTCTTCATCTATGAGGGCTTCAGCTTCAGCGCACAATCTTTCTTTGATTTCAAGGTTTTTCTTGAAATCGAGGTCACGCAGTTCATTGTTTATTTTCACATAATCGTAGAACTTCTCGACATTATGCTGATATGTTTCATAAATGTCTTTCACGTTTTTAGCCGGAACGGGACCTGATTCACGCCACCTGGCCTGAATCGCACGGAATGCAGGAAAAGTCTTTGACAAATCCTCCTGATTCTCCACGAGATTTTTCAATTCTTCGATAATCTGGAGTTTGACTGTGAGATTCTCTTCCTTGTTCTTTTCAACCTGAGCCAGATAAGCATTTCTGAGTGAACGATACTTGGCATAGAGAGTCTTGAATCCACGTTCTACCTGTGCGAAAGGATTTTGAGAAATCTGTTCCGTGGCCTTTTCTTCTGACTGCAGAGGATTTCCTGAATCATCTTCCGAGATTTCGGACACTTCGGTCTGTTCCTCGGGTTGAGGATAACACCCGGCTGCTATCTTGTCACGCTTGAGGGCTTTGTAAAAAGCCGCTTTCAGACCATCGGCATATTTGTACATTTCCTGTTGGTCTGCCCTCTCCACGAGTTTCTCAAAAATCTCAATAATCTCCTTCAAAGATTTTTCGCCCAACTCCTGCAGATAATTCTCTCCCAATAGGGGTTCCGATTCATTGGACGTGGTTTCGGCATTTTCTGCAGCCGGTACGGGCTGATTATTTTCAATAACAACTTCTGATGAGATCTGTTCCTCTTGAACAGCATTGACAGTTTCTTCACTCATGGTGGATAGCGTTAGAATAAGGGTTAATTACGGTTAAGTATTTTTATTAAAACACAAATGTATGTATTTTTTTTACATTTGCCACAACATTCCGACCGATATGCGAATCGATATAATCAGCGCCGTACCGGAACTTCTCGAAAGTCCGCTCAATTATTCCATTGTTAAACGTGCCCGTGAAAAAGGGCTTGTAAACATCAATATCGTGAACCTTCACGATTATGGTCACGGGACTTACAAGCAAATAGATGATTACGGTTTCGGAGGTGATGCAGGTATGGTAATCAAATGCGAGCCTCTGTATAATGCCATAACGGAACTTACTTCACAGCGGGATTATGACTACGTGATATACACGTCACCTGATGGAGAGATTCTGGACCAGCCGATGGCCAATTCCCTTTCCACCGCAGAAAATATCATCATTCTCTGCGGACATTACAAGGGGATAGACCATAGAATCAGAGAACACCTCATCACCAAGGAAATATCCATAGGAAACTACGTCCTAAGCGGAGGAGAACTGGCTGCTGCGGTCATCACTGATGCAGTGGTACGACTCATTCCTGGAGCTCTTACGGATGAGACTTCCGCATTAAGCGATTCATTCCAGGACGGCCTTCTGGCTCCCCCCATCTACACAAGACCATCTGACTTCCGTGGCTGGAAGGTCCCCAATGTACTTCTTAGCGGGAATCCAAAATTAATCAAGACCTGGCAGGAGCAACAGGCACTTGAAAGGACACGAACCCTCCGCCCGGAACTACTGTAAGGACTTGTAAACAGCTTCTGAGTCGTTTCTGGATTTCAGAATCCGAAATCTGTAACCACCACCTCTTCCTGTTTCTCTTCTTTTGGCTTTTCAGATTCGCCGTGAACAGACAAAGGGTGAACTTTCATCGCTTTTACAGGTGATGCGGGACAGATATATTCGCAAGCTCCGCAGCCGATGCAGATATCCTGATTGACGGAAGGATAACGCAGCCCATCGCTTCTCCCCTTCCACTCCACCATAGTTATGGCCTTGGTGGGACAGTGTTCATCACAGGCCCCGCAGTCAGTTTTGTCTTTGAATACGATGCAATTATGGGCTGTAAAATGCACCCTTCCCACCTGAGTGCGGCGCTTCTGTTCTATAGTCATATGTACCAAAGCTTCTGCCGGGCACACATCACTGCACTTATGGCAGTCGTAATTACAAAATCCCCGGTCATAGTGAATGACAGGCAGGAACAAGCCCTGCAGTCCGTATTCCATCGTGGAATAGGTAATGATATCCGAAGGACAGGATGCGATGCAGGCGTGACAAGCGGTGCAATTGTTCTGCAGGTGCTTAAGCGATATTGCTCCCGGAGGGAGAACACCTCCAGGCTCATTCTCTTCTTCAGAAGAAACTGATTTTTTGTCTTTTGCAATATTTACAGCGGCAAGGGCGCCCACGGTTCCAAGAGCGATGACGGCATCTCTCCTGCCATAGGATTCAGGTTCATTACAGGCGGCACTCCCCTTTCCTCCGGAAAAACCGTATCGCGGCACAAGCATTATGCCTCCTTTCGCGCACAAAGTCATACAGTCAAGGCACATTACGCATCTGGAACTATCGATTTCCTTGGTTTCCAAGTCGATGCATTCCGCCTTACAATGAGACGAACATAGCCCGCAGGAAACGCAGCTGTTTTTGGAAATTGCAGGTCGTAGAAATGACACTTTCGAAATGACGCCCAGCAAGGATCCCACAGGGCATACGGTATTGCAATATAGTCTTCCCCTGAAGAAACTCATCGATGTCACTAGAATAAAAAACACCAATGCCGATATGAAAATCGCTGCCGAAAATTCTGCCAAGGGCGTGTATGAAATACGTTCCGGCAGGATGAAGGAAAGAATATTGACGAAAAATTGTATCAGAGGAGAAAATAAGGCTGTCGAGATTCTGCCCCAGTTGGAATAAGGATCGAGCGCTGTCAAAGGAAAGGAAAATCCTATGAAAGTGAAAGCTATAACCAAGGTAAGGACGGACCATCGCAGCCAGGGATGAGCTTTGTGATATACGTATTTCGGTCTATGAGATAATCTTCCTTTTCCGTTATTCCCTCTGAGCCATCCGGAAATGCGTGATACCATATCCTGCCACACTCCGAGTGGACAAATCCAGGAGCAATAAACTCTCCCGAATATCAGGCTTAGGACAATGGTAAGCGACAGTGTTATCAAACCGACGCCGGATGCTGCCAATATGGAGGGAATGAACTGTAAATGAAGAAGACGAGTGACTACGCCAAATTTATGGCTGAAGAACATAAAGGATGCCGTCACAAGAAAGAACAAGAGGATAGCAAAAACTACCCTCAAGATTCTGAATATCCTGTATGTACGCAAACCGTTGGACATGGATTACAATTTTATCCTTGAAACTTTCAGTTTGGAAAGGTCCTGAGTACCAACCCCGGCCTTTTCTGCCATAGCTACGTGACTGACATTGGCCAAATCCACCTTCTTGAACTGATTGAAGAATTTGATGGAAGCTGTATCTGCCGCCACTATGTCGGTCGACATGAAAAGGGCGCCTCCCTGCTGTACATCGTCGAGCGACTTACCCTTCGGACCATTCTGAGTCATAATACGGTAAGCATCCACGATATTGAGAGCCGGTTTTTTGTCAAGTGTCTGGATATCAGCTATGCATTGCTGCAGGTTATTCGCATGAAACTGCCCCCTGTCCCATACGATACCCATAAAATTTTTCATCGAAACCGACATCTTGGCACCTCCGTGATGTTTTAAAATGGGGACGTTAATCCAGACATCAGCATCAAGTATGGCTTCGTGTATTTTTGCTTCCTTGAGATTCTTCGCATTGGGAAGTTTGACAGTTCTGAAATACTTTTCATCGTGGGCGAAAGCCATCACACCACCTGCATCTTCAACTGCCTTTTTGATGCCGCTATGGTCATAGCAGGCTTCCCACTCGTCACAAGTATGATCAAAAACGGTAACGGAAGATGCGCCTGCGGCCAAACAGTCTTTTATGAGGGCTGCGACAAGTTCAGGGTTGGTATTGGCTGCCATTTCAGGCTCCTTGTCCCAAGCAATATTGGGTTTTATGGTAACCTTCTGCCCCTTCTTGACAAACCTGCCGATTCCACCCATAGCTTCCATGGCTTTCCTGTACATCTGTACGGGTGTTCCTCCCATAACAGCAGCCAAATCAGCCGGTTCCCCATCGGCAACTATGGTTGGGACATTTCCTTTCTCTGTAGCAAGAATGTTCCCGTGCAGGAGTGTAGCACTTGATAATGTTCCTAATAATGCCGTTTTAAAAAAATGTCTTCTTTCCATAACGAATGAGTATAAAATTTGAATTATGAAAGTTTCGTATAGGCCACCTTACCAACCAGTGTGGTAGGAAGGGAATCCAGAACCTCAATCATATAAGGCATAGCATATTTCGCAATGTTGGACCTGCAGTGTGCCATGAGTTCTTCCTGTAATTCAGGTGAGTCCACATATCCTTTTTCTAAAACCACAAATGCTTTCACTTTCTGCATCTTATAAGAATCAGAAACACCTATTACGCAACTGCGTTGTACTGCAGGATGACGTTCGAGTATATTCTCGATCTGTGAGGGATAGACATTATAACCACTGGTGATTATCATACGTTTGATTCTCTGCTTGAAATAGATGAAACCATCTTCATCCATAGCGCCCATATCCCCTGTATGGAGCCATACGTGACCATCTTCATGCAGACGGAGAGTCTGAGCATTCTCCTCCGGATGATTTATATATCCGAGCATCAGGGAAGGTCCGGTCAGACATATCTCGCCGTCAGTCCCATAAGGCACTTCATCATTCGTTCCCACCGCGCAAATCTTGAAATACGTATCAGGATAAGGGATTCCGATACTTCCCTCTTTCTCCCTGTCCCAAGGAGTCAGACAACTGGCCGTTACGCACTCGGTGGTTCCATATCCTTCACGCACACGGACTGTCGCGTGATGTGAAGCCAGAAACGAATC
>JAZUEO010000234.1:0-3283 GCA_045640205.1 Candidatus Coprenecus sp.
CATATTTGGTATATGGAACCTTATAATCGTGAATCTTCCCAAGCATTACCTCTATGGTTCTTGTCGTGACGCTATCCAGAAACTTCCGGTCGTGGGAAATCAGCAGAAGCGAGCCCCTGTAGGCATGCAGGTAGTCTTCCAGCCACATAATGGATTCAATGTCCAGATGGTTGGTAGGCTCGTCGAGAAGGAGCATATCGGGCTTATGGAGCAGAACCTTGGCAAGTTCCACCCTCATATTCCATCCCTGTGAAAATGTACTTCTTTTCCGCTCAAATTCATCCTTATGGAATCCCAGTCCCAGAAGAGTCTTTTCCGCCAGCAGCCTTGGTGAGTCGGTAGTCGTCATTGACAGCCGGTCATTCAGTTCATTCAGTTCTTCAATCAGTTTATGATAAGAAGCTGATTCATAATCCGTTCTTTCTGCCAGAGCCTGATTGATTTCATCGACTCTGTCATTCATCACGAACATATCGGAGAATACTTTCATAGTCTCATCTATGACAGAATTCTCCTTGGAATATTCCATAATCTGAGGAAGATATCCTATGGTGAACCCGTGTGGTTTTGTGACTATCCCCTTCGTCGGACTGTCTATCCCCATAATCAACTTGAGAATAGTGGACTTACCGGCACCGTTTTTCCCCGTCAGCGCGACATGTTCACCATCGCTGATATGGAAACTGATACCATCCAGAAGAGTGAATCCCCCGTAGGCTACCGTCAGATTATCGATTGAAATCATTGGGCCTTCTCCTGTTGGTCATCATCATCTTCTTCTTCCTCTTCAGGGGCCGCCTTGCAGACCGCTATGGAAACCTCATATAAGGCATATAGAGGAATGGCCACAGCCATCAGTGTGAAAGCATCTCCGGAAGGGGTGATAATCGCAGCCAAAATCAGCAGAATGACCATAGCATGTTTCCTGTATTTTTTCAGAAGCTGCTTGCTGATTACTCCCAGTTTGGAAAGAAGAGCCGCCAGCATAGGCATTTCGAATACGATGCCCATAATAAGAATGAGACTGATGAAAGTGGAAATGTAAGACTGAAGAGCGATTTGGTTGGCTACGGACTGGCTTACCTGGTAGGTCCCCAGAAATCTGAGAGTCAAAGGGAATACCAGAAAATATCCTACCAGGACACCAATATAGAACAAGATGGCTGCCAAGCCGAAAGATGTACGGACTGCCCTCTTTTCATTGGGATAAAGAGCGGGACGAAGGAATCCCCATATTTCATAGAAAATGTAAGGGGCGGCGACCACCAGTCCCAGACAGAAGGATATTTTTATATGGATGAAAAACTGGGCTGCGAGGTCGATGTTGACGATTTCTACCTTGAAACTGTCCAATGGCTGGAGACCGAGCAATGTCAGAATGGCATCAAAACCGCGATAAAGAGCGAAACTGTCATCAAGTGGAGCCAGGATTATGTTGTCGAACACAAAATCCTTCAATATAAAGAAACCCACCATAAATATCATGATGGCCCCCAATGCATGAAAGAGCACCTTACGCAGTTCGTCAAGATGCTCCCAAAATGTCATTTCCTCCTGTTCTGCCACGTCTTTTTATTTCTTCTCGTCTGCCTTGGTGTCAGCATTGATGCTTTCGTTGATTTCCTTGACTTCCTTATCAAGATTCAATTCATCTTCAACGCCTTTGACTCCATCTTTAAAACTTCTTACTCCCTTGCCTATTCCTTTCATCAACTCAGGAATTTTCTTTCCTCCGAAGAAAAGAAGAACTACCAATGCGATAACAACGATTTCGGTAACACCGAGACTTCCTAAAAAAAGTAACTTCATTTGAATAGAATTTAGTGTTTTTACAAAGTTAATTATTTTTTTAAGTTAGCGATGGCACGCTTGAGGTTTTCAAGTTTGGTGGTGGCATCACATTCCTTCTTTTTCTCAAGAGCCACTACGTTTTCAGGAGCGTGACTCATAAACTTCTCATTGGAAAGTTTGGCTTTGACACCCTTCAGAAAAGCTTCAAGATGCTTTATATCTGCCTCCATTTTAGCGATTTCCTCTTCGACGTTCACCAAACCCTCCAATGGAACGAACATTTCGACTGTGCCCGAAAGGAAAGAGGCGCCGGAATCGGGATTTTCGAAATTTGTAACTGTATCCACTGCGGAAAGATTGGCCATTTTAACCAGAACAGGGTTCATCACTTCTGGAAACTTGCCCTTGATTTGAAGCGTCAAGGCTTCCTTGGGGGAAATACCTTTGGACTGACGAATATTTCTTATTGAGGCTATGGCGCTGGTACAAAGTTCGAAATCAGATATGAATCCGGCATCAAATTCTTCTGCCTCAGGCCATTTCTGAACCATAATCGTTTCACCGTCTTTCCGGTCCGTGATATTATGCCAAAGTTCTTCCGTAATGAAAGGCATAATCGGATGCAATAGTTTCAAAAGGGATTCCATAAATGAAACCGTAGCCTTATATGTGAAAGCATCAACAGGCTTTCCAAACTCTGGTTTTACCAGTTCCAGATACCAGGCGCAGAAATCATCCCAGAACAGTTTATATACGGTCATAAGCGCATCAGAAATCCTGAACTTGGAATAATGGTCATTCACAGTCGCGACAGTCTGTGACAGTTTGCTGGCAAACCATTTGACAGCGATGACCGCACTCTGCGGCTGAGCAGCCGAAGCATCGGAATTCCACCCTTTTATCAGACGATAGGAATTCCATATCTTGTTACAGAAGTTGGATCCCTGCTCTATCTGGCTTTCATCATAAAGGATATCCGAACCTGCAGAGGAGCACAAAAGCATTCCGAGACGGACAGCGTCAGCTCCGTATTTTTCTATAAGTTCCAGAGGATTGGGGCTGTTACCGAGTGTCTTGCTCATCTTGCGACCGAGTTTGTCACGGACGATACCGGTAAAATACACATTTCGGAAAGGCACGTCACCCATAAACTCGTTACCTGCCATAATCATTCTGGCGACCCAGAAGAAAATGATGTCAGGACCGGTTACGAGGTCATTTGTCGGATAATAGTATGCCAAATCAGCATTGGGCATATGATTCGGTTGACCGGGATGTTGGGGGTCGAATACTGAAATCGGCCAAAGCCAACTGCTGAACCAAGTATCCAGAACGTCTTCATCCTGACGAAGATCTGAGATACTGACTGAAGGATCCAATTTTCTGGCTTCTTCCAGAGCTTTCTCAACAGAATTCTCCACTACGAAACGTCCGTCGGGCAGATAGTATGCCGGAATACGCTGTCCCCACCAGAGCTGGCGGCTGATGCACC
>JAZUEO010000235.1:0-2593 GCA_045640205.1 Candidatus Coprenecus sp.
GAAGCGGCGCATATGCAGTCCGGAGAACAACGACGATGTTGGAAAAATGGATGGGCCGTAGCATAGAATAGAAAAAAGTGCCTATCTTTGGCGCGCCGGTCGGTGGCAGCGCGCTGCCACCGACCAGGGAGAAATCCTCACGCAAAGAATGACACTGTAAACTTAATCAGTGAATCTGTAAACTAAAACAGTTGAATCGATGGATGTAAACCAGTTCAGAGATACTGTAAAGAAGATCAGTTAAACAACCTCTAAAGTGTCAACCGATCTCAGGGAAGGTCACTATGGTTATTAGCACTCTGTGAAATTTAGCCAAAACGAACATATTCCTTTCATTTTGGCTGAATTTCAGGGTGGGAGAATTAATTATTATTATCTTTGCCTCAGCTAATTGGTATAATTATGAACTCATCCACAATTATCGGTAGAGAAGAAGAGCTCGCCACCATCTCAAGGCTGTATGAATCAGACCGTTCTGAATTTCTTGCCCTTTACGGTAGACGTCGCGTGGGCAAGTCTTTTCTGATTGAAGAAGCTCTTGAGAATAAGTTTACATTTATGACCGTTGGTCTGTACATCAATGTAGACAAAAATGATGCAGAGAAAGTTGAGTCCTATCGCCAGCAGCAACTCCGGCATTTCTACAGCAGCCTGCTGGAATATGGATTGCCGGAAGAAGGAAATCCTGCACCGACAAACTGGCTGGATGCATTGAATCTGCTCAAGAAACTTCTCTTGTCTAAACGTTCTCGCCGAAAGGTGATTTTCATTGATGAATTACCTTGGCTTGCCGGTTCCCAGTCTTCAGAGCTGGTAAGCGAACTTGGATTCTTTTGGAACCAATGGGCTCGTAAACGCAAAGATATCTTCTTGATTGTTTGCGGCTCGGCAACCAGTTGGATGATAGATAACGTAATTCGTGAATACGGTGGGTTGTATGGTAGAACAACCGAAATAATTGCCCTGAAGCCATTTACATTGGTGGAATGCGAACGCTATTGGGAAAAACGGGGCTTCCATCTCTCCAGATACGAGGTGGCGCTCACATATATGGTGATAGGAGGTATCCCCTATTACATGGACAAGTTCCGGCCGGACCGCACGATGGCCGATAATATCAATTCTTTTTATTTCGATAAAGGCAAAGCCCGTCAGGAATTCAAGGACGTTTATGCCGGACTCTACTCGACATCCGACGTTTACATAAAAATCATTCGACAACTTGGCAAAAACTTCTATGGAATGTCACGCAGTGACCTCCTTGACGCCGTGGACAAGAAGGGAGGTGGTTCTTTCTCTGAAGTCCTGGAGAACCTGATAGATTCAGGCATAATAAGGAGCTATGATCTTTATGGCGGGCCCAGGAAACGGATTGTTTACCAACTTATGGATTTCTTCTCCCTGTTCTATTTGCGTTTCTGCGAGACTCCGGACTTTACTTCCTGGCGATCCGTGCAAAGAAGCAAACCCTTCTACACCTGGGCAGGAAACACATTCGAGCTTTTGGTCATAGAACATATGCCACAGCTGGCCGATGCACTCCGTATTAAAGAATACGCCACCCCTTTCAGTTGGAGAGGAGAAACACCGGATGGTGTTGGCGTACAGATAGATCTTGTTATTCCAGCCACGGCTGAACGCGCTGATTATATCTGTGAAATGAAGTTCTCCGAGGGACGGTATATCCTTAAGGATGATGATGCCGAAGAGTTTACTAACCAGATTGCTGCTTTTCGGAGCTCTTCCATCCACAAGCCCAGCCACTCGGTTTATGTCGCCCTTGTCACGTCGTTCGGATCGACAGAATCCAAGCATAGAAGTCATATCAACGATATAGTTACGCTTGATTCTCTATTCGTATAATCTTTTAATGCGAAATTGGAATAACCGGATGATGCTTCAAACTCTAAGAAATACGCAAAGTACGTTACGTTTTGGGCTTAAAAATCTTATGTGACCGTTATGTGACTGGATGCGTCTTTCTTGTTCATAATATATTGATAATCAGCCAATATTTTATGTGACTGTAATGTGATTGAGTCAAAATGGGATTAGATGGTAGGCAGATGAATATCCTTAAACATATATTGGAACACGGGAAGATAACAAATGCAAATGTTCAGGAAATGTTCAAGTAGTCAGAAACGATGATCCCTTACGAAGAACTTGCGGCAGAGAATGCCAGATTGTTGGGCATTATCAAGTCTTTGAAGAAGGAGAATGCTCGCCTTCGGGCTCTTCTGCCACAAGCTGTGATACCGCAAGCTTCAGAAGAGAAGTCTGCTGCCATCCCAGATGTGAAAGTCGATAAAGCGGCAATAATCGCTGACAGGATCTCACTATTCCGCAGCCTTTTCAGAGGAAGGACGGATGTCTTCGCAAAACGGTGGGTAAGCAAGTCTGGACAGTCAGGATACAAACCAGTATGCTTGTTTGAAAACGAACGAGGCTTCTGTACCAAGTTTGCCTATGGAACAGCAAATTGTCGCAAATGTACGGAGCGTCAGAATTTGTCCCTATCAGATGAAATAATCTTCCGCCACTTAAATCTCAAAGCATCCGAAACAGACGTAATAGGCCTATATCCCATACT
>JAZUEO010000236.1:0-7150 GCA_045640205.1 Candidatus Coprenecus sp.
GTTGTAAAACTATAATTGCCGAACTCAGCCATCGCACTTGCACGCCAACGAGTGCTCTCTTTCATTTTGTCCTGAACTAGCAAAATTGATGTTTAACGCCTGGAAACAGGCACTTTATAGTAAATTATTTACGTATGAAAAGAAAACTGTCAATGATAGCGGCATTGTTTTTCTCCATTTGTGTGACTTGGGGGCAGAACATAACACTTGAAGATTTGTATGTGAAAAAGACCTTCTCCGGGAAACGGGTGCCGGATAGGGTGTGGACGAAAGACGGGGAACATTTCACGCTTGTCTCTGAAAAAGGTCTGCTGAAGGTTTCGGCCTCCGATTTTGATACTACGCTTATGGTCAGCGCCGATGCGCTTGTCCCGCAAGGCAGTGACAAGGCTTTGGACGTTCAAGGGTGCGAATGGTCGGGGGATGGAAAATACCTTGTAATATATACGAACTCCGCAAGAGTATGGCGAGCCAATACAAGAGGAGATTATTGGATTCTCGATGTCGCTGCCGGGAAACTGAAGCAGCTCGGTTCGGGTTTGAATCCGTCAGAAATGATGTTCGGCAAACTCTCTCCTGATGCGACGCAGTTCGCCTTTGTGTATCACAATGACATTTATGTGGAGAATATTGTCTCCGGTGAACTCAGAAGATTGACTTTCGATGGGGGAGACTCGATTATCAACGGTACATTCGATTGGGTCTATGAAGAGGAACTGGATGACAGGGACGGTTTCCGCTGGAGTCCCGACGGTGAAAGAATAGTTTACTGGCATTCGGATACGGGCGGAACAGGTGTTTTTTATATGATAAACAATATCGATTCCGTTTATTCGGTTCCGATTCCTCTTCCGTATCCGAAGGCGGGAACACAGAATTCCGCTGTCAGGATAGGGGTCGTGACTTTGGCGGATGCATCTACCCGATGGTTTGATATTCCCGGGGATTCGAGACAGAATTATCTGGCCAAGATGGAATTCGTGCCCGGTACCGATGAGGTAATGATTCAACAGTTGAACCGCCTTCAGAATACGAACACTCTTTATTACGGTAATGTCAGGACTCTTGAACTGAAACAGTTTTATTGCGAACGCGAGGAAACGTTTCTCGATGTCCGGGATAATGAAAATGTAAAATGGCTGAAAGGTAACGGATATTTTATCTGGAGCAGTGAAAAGGATGGTTGGAGACATCTTTACAGAGTATCCCGGGACGGAAGGGAGGAATGTCTTGTCACCAGGGGAGACTTCGATGTGATAGAAGTGAAGTCGGTGGATGAAAAAAAAGGATACATATATTATATAGCCTCACCGGAAAGTGCCGTCGAACGCTATCTGTACAGGAGCCGGCTGGACGGAAAAGGAAAGGCGGAAAGACTTACACCGGAACAGTTCCGTGGTACTCATACTTATGATATCTCGCCGGGGGCGCACTTTGCCCTTCATTCGTACAGTAATAATTACACCCCCAATGTATATGAGATGGTCTCTCTGCCGGAGCATCGTACCATCAGGGTTCTGGAAGATAATGCGGAACTGAAGAGAAAATATGATTCGTTCGCTTTCCTGCCCCGCGAATACTTTCAGGTGGATATAGGTGAGGCTGTATTGGACGGGTGGATGACCAAACCGAAGGATTTCGACCCCTCTCTCGAATACCCGGTGATTTTCTATGTGTATGGAGAGCCCGCTTCTTCCACCGTGACAGATGTGTGGCGACAGGGCGATTTGTGGAATCAGGTGCTGGCTTCACAGGGGTATATAGTTATGAGTGTGGATCCCCGTGGAACGAATAATCCTAAAGGGAGAAACTGGAGGAAGTGTATTTATGGAAAGGTGGGCGTTATTCCTCCGGAAGACCACGCTGCGGCGGTGAAAATCATCAGGGATAGATATTCCTTCGTAGATGCCTCCAGAATAGGTGTCTGGGGATGGAGCGGAGGCGGAAGTTCGACGGCGCATCTGATGTTCAAGTTTCCTGATGTGTATTCGGTCGGAATCGCTGTGGCCGGAGTCTATTCCCAGTATCTCTATGATACCATCTATCAGGAACGGTATATGGGACTTCCTTCGGAAAATCCGGAAGGATTCCATGACGGCTCTCCCATTAACTTCGCCTCAGGTCTGAAAGGCGATCTTCTCCTGATTCACGGAACAGGTGATGATAACGTTCATTATCAGTCCTGCGAGATGCTTGTCGATGAACTCGTAAAGCAGAACAAAATCTTCTCCATGATGACATATCCGATGAGGTCACACGGCATCAGCGAAAGAAAAAATACCACATATCATTTGTATCAGACTATGCTGAAATTCTGGCAGGAGCATCTTCCTGCCGGAGGAAGGCATAATTAGTTTAGCTCAAAAACAGAAAACATTATGGACAGAACTGAGGAAATGATGGAATTGGTCACGAGAATGGTGACTATTCTGATGGAGGACCGTTCCCGTATGTGCCGTGAAATCGAAAAACTCAATCTGGCACTGGAAAAATTGCAGGACAGCATATCTTCACTTCAGCCGGTATCGGAGCCACTGGTTTCCCGAATGGAAGCGCAGGTTATAGAGATGCCGGACATATCTCTCGATGAGTCCGATTTCAGTTTCGAACCGGAACCGGAACCAGAACCGGAACCAGAACCGGGGCTAGAACCAGAGCCAGAACCGGAGCCGGAACCAGACCCAGACCCAGACCAGTCACCCGCCATCGAACCGTTTGAGAATCACGAACCTGAACTGGAATTCGTATATGAGCCCGAATCAGAACCCGAGCTTGATTCAGGTGTTTTAAAACCTCGGAACAGGGAGGAGCAGATGAATGACAAGTCGGAATGGGGAATGTTTTTCGACTCTCATATAGATGATGCTTCTGATGTTCAGGAAGAAGAATCAGTTATCGGAAATCTGATGGATTTTCAGGAAGAACCTGCCGAACCGGAATGGATGACGGATTATCCGGGACTGCACGTGGATTCTGTATATGATGCACTTACGAACAGTGACAGGATTCTTTTTATCAGGGAATTGTTTGATGAAGATGGGGAGCAGTTTACCCTGTCAATGGACAGAATTGATGAATGTCCGGACTTCGGACAGGTAGTCAAGGAAATGCGTGTCGCTTTCCCTGAATGGGATGAATCTTCCGATGTCGTATATCAGTTCTATATGTTGGTCCGCAGGAGGTTTGTTTAGTCGTTATGGCCAAATTGTATATAGTTCCGACACCTGTCGGAAATCTTGAAGATATGACATTCAGGGCTGTGGAAGTTCTTAAATCAGTCAGCTTGATTTGTGCGGAAGATACCAGGACGAGCAGCGTTTTGCTGAAAAAGTATGATATTCATACCAGGACTGTTTCACACCACAAGTTTAATGAACATTTGAATTCAGCTATGATTCGTGACAGGATACTGGCAGGAGAGGATGTGGCATTGATTTCCGATGCGGGAACTCCCGGTATATCCGATCCCGGCTTTTTTCTGGTCAGGGAATGTGCCTCTGCAGGAATCGAAGTTCAGACACTTCCCGGTGCGACGGCTTTTGTCCCTGCTCTTGTCGATTCGGGATTTCCGACTGACCGTTTTGCCTTCGAGGGATTTCTTCCCGTAAAGAAAGGGAGGCAGACCAAACTGGCCGAACTCTCCCGGGAAGGAAGAACAATGATTTTCTATGAATCTCCGTTCCGTCTTTTGAAAACTCTTACCCAGATGCAGGAAGTGTTCGGGACGTACAGGCGGGCATCCGTCTCACGTGAAATCAGCAAGATTCACGAAGAGACTTTACGTGGTAGTCTTGGAGAACTGGTCGCTCATTTTACAAATGTAACGCCCAAAGGCGAAATAGTATTGATAGTGGAGGGAATGGATTATGTGGGGAAAGGAGAACGTCAGTAGGGATTATCTTCGAAACATTACTGTATCTCTTGTAATTGTTTTTGTTCTCTTGCAGATGGGCGTGTTCATACGTGATGCGTTCTATTTTAAACCGTCAGATGAATCTTCTGGGCGAATCATACATGATACGGTGATAATCAGGGAGATGTATACGCTTCCAGCAGCTGGTGTCCATCCCGGGAAACAGGGCGGTTCTACAGTGAGCGCTCCTGTTTCGGTGGCTGATGAAGCAGCCTCGGATGTGATGTCGGACTCCCGCCTGACGGACAATGATTCCAAGTGGCGTGGAGGGAATTCTGAATTACCTAAAGGTGATTCCAAGTGGAAATGGGATGTAGTGGAACTCAATTCAGCCGACAGTGCCCTTTTGGATGAACTTCCGGGAATAGGTGGATATTATGCAAAGCAGATATTGCGGTATCGTGAACGTTTGGGAGCATTTACCGATGTGTGGCAGTTGTTGGAAATCAGGGGTATGGACTCCGCCCGCGTGGACAGAATCGTTCCGAGAGTGAGGATAGACTCAACATATATCGTTTGGATAAATTTGGATACGGTCTCAGAAGAAACTCTTGCCGGACACCCGTATGTCGGGCAAATGGCAGCAAGGGGTATCGTCCGTCTGCGGGAGTCGCTGCCGGATGGTGAATTGTCGCTTGATGACATCGTAAGGAATGGAATATTGACTCGGGAAGGAGGGGAAAGATTCGGAAGATATCTTGATAAAACGAAAAAAAAGTAAAAAATGTTTCGCGATTAGGAAAAGTATTATAAATTTGCAACTTCGAATGTTGTATTCGAAATAAAGATGTTTGACAAAAAGTTCACTTGTGTGTTTCGTAAAGGTCTGCTGGTGACGGCGTTCCTTCTTGGTGTGTGTGTCGCTCTCCGCGCCGGGTGTGATACGGAACTGCTCAAGACTGCGCTTAAAGAGCAGGGCTTCACGAATATCCGGGCAGTGTCCGTGGATTCGCTGACTGTCCTGACGATTCAGAATGAGGCCTACAAACTTCAGGCATCCGGAATCGCGGCCGCGATACGGACTTTGGAGGAAGAAGGTGTTTTGGATGGGGGTGTGGTCAAGATGATAGTTTTGGATTACGACGTACCACAAGTAACTCTGATGTATGATTCCAAGCTTGGAGATTGGGAAGTGTCCCATCATCTTGACAAATCGGACTGGGAGATGGTGCGGAAGGAGCGTAAAATGAACAGCTCCTTCGGAAAGGTGGACATTGTGGTGTATCCGCAGGTTTCGCTTATGAACTTGATTATCACCCAAGTCTATCAGAGCCTGTGGCAGTTGAGTCCAGCGGTGGAGATGACATTGTGGCCGGGTTCTAAATTGTCATACCAGATAAAAATTCCAGTATACAATGATGGCTACGGTGCGAGAGAGGGGAAGGTTCATCCGGGTATGATTACCTTGTCGCAGCGCTTCAGACTTCCTTTGGATATCACCGGCAAGGGCGTTGTGGGGGTGTTCGCGAATAACCGTTACGGATTAGGCATCGAGATGCAGAGACGGTTTTCATTTGCACCGTGGATGATGTTGGAGGGTGGATTCAGAATGCTCGGGCTGAGCTATTTTGAAGGTTTTCAGTTCCATATGGGAAAGGAATTGGAGCCGTTCTGGAATGTAGGGATGAATTTTTACTGGTCGAGGGTGGATACGGAGTTCAAACTGAAGGCTGAGAAGTTTCTTCTGGCGGACATAGGGGCGAAGGCAGAGGTGATAAGACATTTCCGCCACTGCAGCATCGGTTTTTATGTGGAGAAGGGGTTCTACACCTACGCCCATACCAACGGAGGGTTCAGATTCCAGATAGCCCTGCCTCCATACAGGTACAAACGTTCAGCTTATTGGCCGAGGGTGACTACTTCAGGACAGATGGGGATGAGTTACAATGCCAATAATGAGCAGAGATGGTATAAGGAGACAAGATTGGAGTCGTCAGACAATATAATGAACAGTAATGCGTTCAATCCGTATTACATAAAGAGAGAGATAAAGAGATTGAATGTATTGGAACAGAAGAAGAAAACGAAAAGATTAAAGAATATTAACAATTAACAATTAACAATTTTTATCCGATGAAAAACTTTTTTCAGAATCTGGCTTTGGCCAGTCTTGCAATCACGGGTATTCTTGTTTCCTCCTGTCAGGTAGAGGATATCCAAACTACTTTCGAACCCAAGCCTGCTGTGGCTACCATTACAGTAAAAGTGTTTGATGTCACAGATGCTAATAATGACGTTACTAGTAAAGCGAATCTTTTTACTGATAGCAATAATGCCAATATCAAAATTGTCGGCAACGTAATCACTGTTACCGGTACTCCGGAAATAGCTGCTCAGACATTTACCGTTTTTGCCACAGTAGATGGTTTGTCCTCGGGAGATACAAAAGTTGATATCCCTTCACTGCTAGCGGGTGGTCAGGCTCAAATTCCGGCTACTATTCTTGTAGGAAAATTAGCTGAAGGTTACAGGTTGGGGACCCGGAGGGTAATAGGCCCTACTATGGAAGTAGGTAGATTCGAATCTCTGTTTGGACATGCTACACATACACATTCGTACAAATACGCGACCGTAGGGCATAATTCTGACATCGACGGTGAATGGCTTTATAATGAAACCGAGTTCATTCTCAATACAGAAGTAGAGTATAATAGCCTTTGTGGAGTCAGCAAGGATTACTCGTATTGCAACATTAACGACAAGGCTACACAGAATGACATTCCTATCGTTAATGCATATTATGATGCATATCTCCTAAATTCTGTCGTAGCTGAGAAGAAAAAACTTCCTATCACTGTTTCAGCTTTCTCAATGTATTCTGTATTTGGTTGCAGGTTAATTTACATAGAAGAATATACAGTGATTCGTGAAAATGCAGATGAAACCGAAACGACTATTGCTACTTTCGGCATAGGAAACGTAGTTACCACTGTAGAGTACTGCGAGGCAGCTATCCCCGGTCACGAAGGTCATTATCACTTCGGACACGGTCACGATGACATTCACGGCTATAGTAGCAATGCCGGCGGTGGTATATTCTTAGGTGAATAATCATAACTTTTTCTTAAATATTAATTGTTTTAAAACGGAATCATTATGAAACTCAAATATTTAGCAGTTGTTGCAGCACTTGTTTCCTGTGTGTTTTCAGCCAATGCTCAGGAGAAAGAAAAACTCGGTAATGACATTTGGATCGGTGCCAACGCCGGTATTCTTTCAGGAAGTCGGAGGCCAAGC
>JAZUEO010000237.1:0-4233 GCA_045640205.1 Candidatus Coprenecus sp.
CTATACTGTTGATTGCGCAGGAATGAGGGAGACCACAAAGGTCAGAACACAGAAATAGCGAATGTCCTCATCAGACCTGTTCTGTTTGAAAAATATGGTAGCGGCTCTGACAGTCGCTACCATTGTCATATCCTGCGGGCATAAACTTTCGCGGACCGATACCGAGGTCAGCGAAAGAACCCCGGTGCAGACAGCCGACAGCCTTTATGCCACCAGAGTGGAAGACGGCATACTGAAATTCCGTCTGGAAACCGGCAGAATGGAAAAATACCAGGTTTCCGAAGATGAATCATATGAAGATTATACAGGCGGGTTCAATGTCTTCGGCTATAATGCCGACGGCCTTTTGGAAACTGAAATAATCGCCGACAGGGCGAGACATACAGTAGAAGCCAAAGGGGAAAAGTGGTCCGCTTTCGGAGATGTCGTGATAACGAACTATATCAAGGGACAGGTCATACGCACTGACACCATTTACTGGGACCAGAAGGAAAAGAAAATCAGTACCGATTGTTATGTCCGTCTTGAAACCCCGCAGGGTTTGATGCAGGGATATGGTATGGAATCTGATGAAATGGTGCGTGATGCGTTTCTGCTCAGACCGTTTGAAAGTTATGGAATAGTGGACAGTACCAAGGTCGAATATACTGATACGGCTAATTTCATAGGGCCAATATTCTGATAATAAGAAAAAAGTTTTTATATTCGCGGCCTATTTTGGAAATAATGTAAAATCAATACAATAATGGCAGTTTTAGAGAAAATACGTGTCAAATTCGGTGTGCTGATTACAGTACTTATCGCTGTAGCACTTTTGGCATTCATCGTGGACCCTTCGACTCTCGAGTCAACTATCCGGGTCTTTTCATCAAAGTATGATGTCGGAAAAATAAACGGAACCTCCATCAGAGCGGAGGATTTTCAGGCAAAGGTGGATGAATTCACTCAAGTTTATAACATTACGACCAATAATCAGGCCGCCAGTGAACAGGCTCTCGAACAGATTCGTGAAAGTGCCTGGCAGGACCTACAGAATGAACTTTACGTTATTCCTTTGTTCCGTAAGGCTGGAATCAATGTAGGAGAAGAGGAACTCACGGCCATTACTTCCGGTTCTTCCCTTTCACCTATGATTACCCGTGACCCCGCATTCTGTGATGCATCAGGCCAGTTCAACAGGGAGCAGTTCAACGCATTCCTCTCGGCTGTATCAAGTGATGCATCGGGAAGTCTGGGTGTTTATTGGAACTTTTTGGTTAAGAATATCCGTACCCAGCAGTATTTTGCAAAATATTCATCACTCTTAAGTCATAGCAATATCCTTAATCCCGTCGAACTCCGCCGTGAGGTCGCTGAGAACAACATCTCGTCTGACGTGGACTTCGTTATGATTCCTATGCCTTTCGGCGTGGACTCTACCATTACTGTCAGTGATGCCGAGATTCAGGATTATTACAAGAAACACATTGATGAATACCAGCAGGGTGATTCCCGTGACATCGAGTTCGTGGCGTTTGAATCGGTTCCTTCCGAGAAAGACGTTGAGGACGCTCAGAATGCCATTGAGAATCTGTATGAAGAATTTTCCAATACGGATAACCTCAAACTTTTCCTCTCACGTAATTCTGATACACCGCTGTCGGATTATTATTACAGGCAGGGTGAAATGGCCAGCGAATATCCCGAGGTAGATGAATTCGCCTTCTCCGCAAATCCTACGGTTCTTCCCATTTTCAAGAAAGAAGACAAGTTTATTGCTGCCCGTGTCAATGATGTCAAGATGATGTCGGATTCAGCTTTCGTAATGCATATTCTCCTTTCTCCGGAAAATGCCGACAAGGCTGACAGTCTTCTCAAGGAAGCCTCGAAGTCGGATTTCTCGAAACTCGCCGAAACTTGGTCCATCGACCAGAATCCTAACGTTGAGCATCCCGGTGATCTCGGCTGGATGACTCAGAATATGATGATTCCTGGTTTTGAAAAAGTTTTGACTATGGTGGCTGGAGAGATTTCAGTAATGACCACCCAATACGGCACACACATTGTCAAGGTTACACAGCGCACCGCTCCGATGAAGAAAGTTCAGATGGCTCTTCTCACCAAGACTGCAGGTGTGTCCAATGAGACTGTAAAGACCTATTATGCCAAGGCCAATGACCTTGCATCCAGATGTGAAGGGAAAATCGCCAATTTCGACAGAATCGTGTCAGAGGAAAATCTTCCGGTAGTTCCCGTCAATAATGTACTGGAATCAGCCAAGAGACTTTCCAAATATGATAATGTTCGTGAGGTAACCCGTTGGATATACGATGCCAAGGTCGGTGACGTATCCAATATTCTCACCGTAGATAACAGACTGTTCTTCGTAGTGGCGCTTAAAAATGTAAACAAGGCCGGCAATATTCCTGTCAGCAAGGTGGCTTCTACTATCCAGTTCACCTTGAGTTCGGAAAAGAAAGTCGCCAGACTGGCTTCCGAAGTTTCTGAAAAAATCAAAGGTCTGACCGATATGAATGCCATCGCAGAAAAACTTGAAGTAAGCTTAAGTCACGAAAACAGCGTATCCTTTGGTTCCATCGTTTCCCAGTCATTCGAACCGAAAGTGGTCGGAGCCATCGCTTCAGCTGAGGAAGGAAAAATCTTAGGACCGGTGGAAGGTGCTACAGGCGTTTATGTATTCTGTGTAAACAAGCGCGACAACGGCTCATTCTACACGGAAGAGGATGCTAATCAGAAAGCCAAACAGCTTTTCGGATATCAGCTTAATTCCCTTTCTTCTATATTCCAGAAGCAGGCGGACGTGAAGGATAACCGCGCGAGATTCTACTAGCAGCAGATTCTTCGCAGTGAGAAATAAAAGAGACCGGCCTTTCTGGGGTCGGTCTCTTTTGGTACAGACGCGAATGATATGCGGTGTACGAAAAGTTACACAGACGCGAGTCACCGGGATGAAATTTCCGCAATAAAATAGCGCCCCAGCTTGTGTGGCAGAGCGATTGGGGCCTATATCGTTAATTTTACAGATAGTTTGAATATCCGGCATTCCAGACGATGGTTCCAATCAAACTCCATATCTGAAACACGTGTATAATAGGAAATATTCTGATTGGAGCGCAGAGCATTGCCGACACTCAGGCTCACAATCAGCCGGTCATTCAGGAACGGCTGCCGGAGGGACAAATCCGCTTTGCAGAACACATTGCGGTAATAGAGGTTGCCCTCCGCTCCCTTGGTGCGCAGCAAGGTCGAGAGGTCTATGCGCATTCCCCACGGGAGAGTGAAACTGTTTATCCAGTTTACGGTCGCAAGAGGTGTACAAAGATTATCCTGCGGATCCACCACCTCCATATTGAGCCACTGTTTATGAATTGTTGCCGTCAGGTCAGTCTCCCATATGCCGATTGAAGGCGAAAGTGACATTTTCCAGTCCATCGACCAGAATGACGGGCCGTTGAAATCGCCGCCACCGTCTATGTCCGTGAAAATCGGGCGGATATTGTGTGTGCCCCAGCCTTTGAGTTGAAACCATCCCCATTCTCCATTCAAAAACACTTCATCCTTCCTACCAGGGAGGGCGAAAGCCTCTGAAGCGTCTCCCTTCGTAAGGTAGCCGATGTTGACAGAGTGTGCGGAAAACTGCGCAAATTCGGTAGAGGTCTGAATGCCCGCGGAAACCTTTCCTTTCCTGACAGGAACGGATATGGTCAGATGAGGATGAAGAAGCTGGTCCCTGAACTGTATGAAGTCACGGCCCATAAGTTTCCTGATTTGCGGCAGAGTCCGGTCATCTTCATAAGGGGAATACCTGTTGTAGAAATACTGATAGTGAATGCCTGCGTCCAGTTTAAGGAATCCGAAATCCTGTACCAGGCTTACATACGTTCCGGGGATAATGTTATAAGAATTGTTGTGGATAGGATCTTCCTTTACAGAATAGTCTTTCGTTCGAGTGTCCTGTATATAATTGTCGAATGAAAAGCCGAAAAGAATGTTTCCTTTCCATAATGCGCGGGAGACATTGAACCTTGAATATCCCTCTCCCGCCATATATTCCGACTCCCCGTCATACGTGCATTCCTGCTTGCCGGAAGTGGATTCAGTATCCGTGTCCCTGCCAGTACGTGCCCCCGCGAACAAGTCGATATTGGCGGAGAACTTCCACTCGTGGGCTTCTCCCTGGTAGGAAAGGCTCACCTTATGGGTCTGTTTCACGGAGTTGCTCTTCGAAGTAGC
>JAZUEO010000238.1:0-7481 GCA_045640205.1 Candidatus Coprenecus sp.
CTTTTGCAAGCGATGCCACGAGGCGGCCGACATTGCCGTAGGCCTGGATGCCGAGAGTCTTGCCTTTGAGCTCGGAACCGGTTCCGGGAGTGAACTGATTACGGGATACGTATATCATCAGGCCGATGGCAAGTTCCGCGACGGCATTGGAATTCTGCCCCGGGGTATTCATAGCCACGATGCCTCTTTCGGTGCAGGCAGGAAGGTCAAGGTTATCGAAACCGGCACCTGCACGCACTACGATTTTCAATTGCGCCGCCGCCGCTATCACATTACGCGTGACCTTGTCTGAACGGACGATGAGGGCATCAGCATCCGCTACGGCGGCAAGCAATTCCGACTCTTCAGTATATTTCTCGAGTGAAGCGAATGTATGTCCGTTTTTTTCTATGATGGCACGGATGCCATCCACTGCAAGCTTGGAAAAAGGTTTTTGTGTCGCTATCAGTACTTTCATTTCGTTCAGTTATTTGTGAAGATTCTCAAATTCTTTCATACAGGATATAAGTGCTTCGACAGCTTCGATCGGACAGGCATTGTAAATCGAAGCACGGAATCCGCCTACGGAACGGTGTCCCTTGATTCCGACCATTCCTCTTGATTTGGCGAAGGTCATGAATTCATCCTGAAGTTCTTCTTTACCGGGAGCCATTACGAAGCATACATTCATAATGGAACGGTCTTCCCTGGCAGCGGTTCCGATGAACATTGAGTTTCTGTCGATTTCTTCATAGAGCAGGGCAGCCTTTTTCCTGTTGCGCTCGAACATAGCGGAAACACCTCCCTGAGCCTTTACCCATTTCAGGGTTTCGTGCATCACGTAGATGGAAAATACGGGAGGGGTATTGAACATTGATTCTCCGTCGATGTGCGTCTGATAATTGAGCATAGTCGGAATATATCTGGAAACTTTTCCGAGTATGTCATTCCTTATGATGGCGAAGGCTACTCCGGCAGGACCTACGTTTTTCTGGGCACCACCGTAAATCAGTGCGTATTTCTTGATGTCAACGGGGCGGCTCATAATGTCTGACGACATATCTGCCACGAGATTTACGGGGCAGTCGATGTCTTCGTGTATCTCTGTGCCGTAGATGGTGTTGTTAGTGGTGATGTGGAAGTAGTCTATATCTGTGGGAATGGTGTAATTCTTGGGAATGTAACTGTAAGTCTTGTCGGCGGAGGATGCAAGCGCATATGCATTTCCCAGCCCTTTTGCTTCTTTCAGCGCTTTTTTGGCCCACACTCCGGTTTCAAGATATGCGGCTTTGTGCTCAAGAAGGTTCATCGCGACATACAAAAACTGCATCGATGCTCCACCTCCGAGGAAAAGGATGCTGTAATTGTCGGGAATGTTGAGAAGCTCACGCCACAAGGCACGGGTCTCGTTCATTATGTCTTCCCATTCTTTGGTTCTGTGTGAAATTTCGATAACTGATACTCCGGTTCCCTTGAAGTCATGAAGCGCTTCTATGGCTGAATTGACTGCCGGTCTCGGGAGAACGCAAGGGCCGGCGTTAAAATTATAAGCTGTTTTCATTATGGTGTGAAAATTTATTTTAACTGCCAAAAGTAGTGAGAATCGGCTGAATTTTCAATACACAATCCGATATTTTCTTCGTTGCGCTGATGAAATCTTTTTCATCACGGAGCCTGACATTCACGCAAATGCTGCATTGAAGGTCGAATTGCTGATGCGTAATCTCTGCGCCGGACTCTTTTATGAGTTTCATAACGTCATTCATGGACGGATATCCGAAGTCTATTCGGATGGAGACGGTGGCGGTTTTGGTAATGATGGTGGAATTGGCGATGGCATCCGCCGCCGCACTTCTGTATGCGTTGATGAGTCCCGGAACACCCAGTTTGATGCCCCCGAAATATCGGACGACGATTATGAGTATGTCACTCAGGGAATTTGAAAGAATCTGGCCGAATATAGGCTTTCCGGCTGTAGAGGATGGTTCCCCGTCATCATTGATTCTCCAGATATCCCCTCTGAGGCCGATGCGGTATCCGAAGCAGTGATGTCTGGCATCGTGATACTCCTTCCTGATTCGTTCTATCTCTGTTCTGGCCTGTTCCGCACTGGTGACAGGGAACAGAAAAGCCAGAAAGCGGCTTCCTTTTTCCTTGTACAGTCCGGTGGATGGAGACTGAACGCTGAGGTAAGTGTCTTCGGATGTCACTGATAAGATGGAATATTTGTGCAAACCTACACAAAATATGACACACACTTTCATTTTTGATATATATTTGTAGTGAGATTTTAGACCTTTTAGAAGAGGATATGGCGATGATATTCAAATATAAAGTCACTTTCCCTTACTCCAAGCAGTTCTTCAGGGATTATGAGTTCAAAGGTGAATCTTCCCTGTACAGAGTAATGGAATTTGTTCAGAATCAGCTCGGTTTTGTGCCTGATATGATGGTTTTATTCCAGGGTTTGGATGAAAACGGAAAGGTCCTTCATGAATACGGTCTGTTCGATATGGGCGACGGCTCTATCGATAATGTAACCATAGCGGATACACATAAACGCGGAGAGGTGGTGCTGAGGTTTGTCTTCAATCTTTCGAAGAATCTTTATCTGGATTTGTCTTTAACCGGAACGGGTGACGCGGATGCCCATACTGATTATCCTCAGGTTACAGGAGAAAAAGGACGGGCACCGCAGCAGTTCTCTGCTGTTTATGAGGATGATGATTACGAAAACCATCCTCACGGAATCCCTCATCCGGTCGAAGGGGATGTATCTGATGATGACGATGATGACGAAGAGGAAGATGAAGATGAAGATGACGAAGGGGATGAAATGGTCTTCGATGAAAGTGAACTGCCTGAAGGAATGGAATGACAGCGAAAAAAACCGTTCGTCTGATACTCGGACCCACTGCTGTCGGGAAAACTGATTTCTGTCTATCGGAGGCATTGAGATGTTCTGCGCCGATAGTTTCCTGTGATTCGCGTCAGATTTTCAGGGAAATGTCCATAGGAACGGCTGCTCCCACCAAGGAGCAGATGGCGGTGGTCCCCCATTATTTCATAGGGAATCATTCCGTAACTGAATACTATACCGCAGGGAAATATGAAATCGAGGCTCTGGCTCTTTTGGAAGAACTTTTCAAACACTATGATACAGTTATCGTGTCAGGGGGTTCGGGTTTGTATGCCGATGCGCTTTGTTTCGGTCTTGATGAGTTTCCCGAAACCGACTGGACACTGCGGAACAGCCTGATGAAGAGACTTGAGGAGGAAGGTCTGGAATCCTTGCGGATGGAGCTCAAGTCCGTGGACCCGGTGGCATACGGTGATATGGATATAGCCAATACTCAGAGAATCGTCAGGGCGCTGGAGGTTTTCTATATCTCGGGGAAACCCTACAGTTCGTTCAGAACCGGAATGAGCCGCCCCCGCCCTTTCTGTGTGGAAAGATATTGTCTTACAAGGCCGAGGGACGTTTTATATGACAGAATAAACAGGCGTGTGGATGATATGCTGGAAAAAGGACTGGTGGATGAAGTCCGCACTCTTGTGCAATACAGGAACATGCCGGCCCTTCAAACCGTCGGATATAAGGAAATTTTCGATTATCTCGACGGTACCGTTACTCTGGAACGGGCCAGAGAACTGATTCAGAGAAACACCAGACACTACGCGAAGAGGCAACTCTCCTGGTGGAGAAGGGCTATGGAACGAAATCGTGCGGAATGCCCCTTGAACTGGATTGAAATGCACTGAACAGCTTCTCAGTTTCCTACATCCGAGATGTATTTGATTCTGACCAGCCGGACTTCCTCTTCCGTGTAGTCGGGTCCGAGTTCCTTCATGGCGACATTGACCGAATCTGTTTCCGCTTCGTGAGCGAAGTAGTCGTAGATGTCGTTGATGATATCTTCGTCTATGACCTGACGGATATAGTAGTCGATGTTCAGTTTTGTCCCCGAGGCTACGATGGCTTCGATTTCTTCAATCAGTTCCATCAGGTCCATATCTCTGTGGGCGGCGATATCTTCAAGCGGAATTTTTCGGTCTATATTCTGTATGATGGCCACTTTGTTTGCAGACTTGTTGACTATGGATTTGACTACAAATTCAGAAGGACGGGTGATTTCGTTTTCTTCAACGTATTTCGCTATAAGTTCGATGAATTCATGCCCGTATTTTTTGGCTTTGCCCTCACCTACTCCCTGACAGTTTTTCAATTCGTCGATGGTGATGGGGTATTGGATGGACATGTCTTCGAGGGAGGGGTCCGTGAAGATTATGAACGGGGGGATATTCTTTTTCTTGGACAGAGACCTCCGTACATCCTTGAGCATAGCGAACAGAGTGGGATCTCCTCCGCCTCCTGCGGCCGGGTGTTTCGGATTCCCCACGATGGCTGTTTCATCTTCTTCATCTTCATTCCAGTCTGAAAATTCCCGGTCGTGAGCCATCATGACAGTATATGGGGATTCGTGGAACGTGCGTCCTGTCTCGGTTACAGACAGAAGTCCATACGACTCGATGTCCTTATCCAGAAAATGAAGTACCAGTCCCTGACGTATGACGGATGTCCAATATTTGGCACCTTTGTCTTTTCCTATGCCGAAGAGCTCGTGATGGTGGTGGTTGTATGACTTGATGATGGAATTTGAAACTCCGGTCAGGATGTTTACCAGATGGTCTGATTTGAAATGTTCCTTCATCGAGAATATCAGTTCGATAATCAGGTCGAGGTCTTCCCTGGCATCGAAAAGGGTCTTTGGGTGGAGGCAGTTGTCGCAGTTCCCGCAATTTTCGATTTCATATTTCTCTCCAAAATAGTTCAGGAGAATTTTCCGTCTGCAGCGGTTGGATTCTGCGTATGAAACGGTTTCGAGGAGAAGCTGCTTGCCTATTTCCTGTTCGGAAACAGGTTTCCCCTGCATGAATTTTTCCAGTTTCTGTATGTCCTTGTAACTATAGAATGCTATGCACTGTCCTTCCTTTCCGTCGCGTCCGGCCCTGCCGGTTTCCTGATAGTACCCCTCCAGACTTTTAGGCATATCATAGTGAATGACGAAGCGGACGTCAGGCTTGTCGATTCCCATCCCGAAGGCGATGGTGGCCACTATGATATCTACCTGTTCCATCAGAAACATATCCTGGTTCCTGGAGCGTGTGTTCGCATCCATGCCGGCGTGATAGGGAAGCGCCTTGATTCCGTTTACGTTAAGCAGTTCGGCGATTTCCTCCACCTTTTTCCTGCTGAGGCAGTAGATGATGCCCGATTTTCCGGAATTGTCCTTTATGAATTTTATCAGTTGCTTTTTGACGTCGGCTTTGTCCCGTACTTCATAATAGAGGTTTTCCCTGTTGAAGGAAGCCTGGAATACCCTGGCATCGGTCATTCCCAGATTTTTCTGGATGTCTGTCCGGACCTTGGGCGTAGCGGTGGCTGTGAGGGCTATAATGGGGAATTTTCCGATCTCATTTACGAGTTGTCTGATGTGCCTGTATTCAGGGCGGAAGTCGTGACCCCATTCTGAAATGCAATGAGCTTCATCGATGGCGTAAAAGGAGATTTGGAGCTTTTTGAAAAAGTTTATATTCTCTTCCTTGGTCAGAGATTCCGGCGCTACGTACAGCAGTTTGGTCTCCCCGGCGAGGAGGTGGGCTTTCACTTCGTTTATCTGCCCTTTGTTCAGGGATGAATTGAGGAAGTGAGCTATATGGTCATTGCCTGATATGAAACCTCTGATGGCATCCACTTGATTTTTCATCAGGGCGATGAGGGGGGAGACAACTATGGCTGTTCCGGGCAGTACAAGTGCCGGAAGTTGATAACATAAGGATTTGCCTCCTCCGGTGGGCATCAGAACGAAGGAATCATGACCTTCGATCAGGTTCATCACAATGGCTTCCTGCTCACCCTTAAAAGAATCAAAACCGAAAAACTCTTTTAATTTGCGGTGTAAATCTTCCGAAGAAATAGTCATATTTTATTACCTTTGTGGCTCTAAGGTAGATAAAAATTCAGGATACGCAAAATAAATATGACAGATATACGTAGTACCATATTGAAATATGCGAATTCAGTCGTTGACGATGAAATTGAGGCAGTGCGTAATACACGCGTTTGCATTAATGAAAATCTGGCCGGTATTATCGACCGTATTTCCGGATGCAGGGGACGTGTAATAGTGTCGGGGGTGGGTAAGTGCGCCTTCGTGGCACAAAAAATGGTGGCTTCGATGAATTCCACCGGAACTCCTGCGATTTTTATGCACGGTGCCGATGCAGTTCACGGTGATATGGGTATGATTCAGAAGGATGATATGGTCATTATCATCTCCAAAAGCGGAAATACTTCGGAGATCAAGAGACTTATACCTTTTATCCGTGATTTCGGAAACTATCTTGTGGCGATGGTTTCGAATGAAGATTCATATCTGGCCCGTCACGCAGATGATGTGATATTCGTGCCTGTTGAAAAGGAGGCTTGCCCGAATAATCTTGCCCCCACGTGCAGCACTACAGCGCAAATGGTGATAGGGGATGTTATTACCATCACCTTGTCGCGACTGAAAAATTTCGGGCGGGAGGATTTCGCCCGTTTCCATCCCGGAGGTTCTCTGGGGAAGCGGCTCTATATGACTGTAGGGGATTTGCTGGATAGGACCAATGTGCCTTCCGTCAGTCCGGAAGAGTCAATCCCGCAGACCATTTTGAACATTTCGGCCCACCGTCTGGGAGCGACCGTGGTTCTTGACGGGAATGGCGCGATGTGCGGCATCATTACAGATGGGGATGTCCGCCGGATGGTGGAAAGAGGTGGAAATTTCAATACATTGCAGGCCAAGGACATTATGTCCGTCAATCCCAAGCGGATTGATGTCGGTGCCCTGGCTGTGGATGCATTGGAAGTTATGGAGAAAAATGAAATAACATCGGTGGTCGTGCTTGAGGGTGGACGTTATGTCGGATTGGTCCATATCCACGATATAATGAAAGAAGGAATTGCATAATCCTTTTTTTGAAAGGGTGAGGATAAATTTTATCTTTGCAAATTACTTTTAATCGCATATAGTACAGTGGCAGTGGTCATCAATTTCAAGAAGGCGGGCAAGTCGATTTTCCAATCTTTCCTTCAAAGCGGAACTGCGGGAGGGATAATTCTGTTTGTCTGCTCTGTTTTGGCCATACTTATAGCAAATATTCCCTCACTGTCCCATATCCAGGAGTTCTGGAACATTACGGCAGGTTTTTCCTTCGGCTCGTTCACTTTGGAGATGTCTTTGGCGAAATGGGTCAATGAAGGTTTGATGGCAGTGTTTTTCTTTATGGTGGGGCTTGAAATTAAGAGGGAGATGATGGTTGGAGAACTTTCCAGTCTCAGGAAGGCAATGCTCCCCATCTTTGCAGCCATTGGGGGTATGCTGATGCCGGCGTTGATTTACGTGGCATTCAATCACGGTTTGCCTTCGGAAAACGGGTGGGGGATACCGATGGCAACT
>JAZUEO010000239.1:0-3483 GCA_045640205.1 Candidatus Coprenecus sp.
CGTCAATGAAAGTATTTCTGTTTTTATATTTCAAATTTCCGTTTCTTGATTTTTCGGACCGATGCAAATGTTTGGAATGTGCCGAAGGCTTCATTTCAGCCTTGAATGAAAGTTGATTTCAGGGGCGGGGGAATACGGCTCTGACAAAAACTTTGGAGTTCAGTGATTATTTGTCTACTTTTGTTCACTGCTGAACTGGTTATATGTTTTGGTCAACTGATGCAAATACATTTTATACACGCAAGGAGACTTGCGAAACTTGATATACTTATTCTATGAAACGTTTACTTTCTTTACTTGTCATTATGATGTCTTGTCCATTCGTCAATGCCTATGCCGTCGATTGGAATGTATTTGATTTTGCTCATTATTCCCGTTATGCGGAAGCGAATGCACAGCTTGGCGCACCCCGGAATGGAGAACACAGGGTGGTTCTGATGGGTGACAGCATTACGGACGGATGGCCTCGAATCAGACCGGATTTCTTTAGTGAAAATGAAATCATCGGCCGCGGAATCAGCGGGGAGACGAGTTATCAGTTCCTGCTCCGTTTCCAGAATGATGTAATCGACCTCAAACCGACTCTCGTGGTCATCAATTACGGGACCAATGATATCGCCGAAAATACCGGCCCTTACGATGAGGCGCAGACCTTCCGTAACGTGAAAGCTATGTGCGAAATGGCTATGGGCAGCGGCATTACCGTGGTGCTCGCTTCGACTCTTCCCCACGGAGAATTTCCGTGGCGCACATCCGTCCCGGATGTTATGGCCAAGGTGCGCAGTCTGAATGTTCTGGTCAAGGCATACGCGGAGGAAAAAGGAATCACTTACGTGGATTATTTTTCATCTATGGTTTCTCAGGATGGCACCCGTATGCGCGAAGAACTTTCCAAGGACGGTGTGCATCCTAATGCCGACGGATATAAAATTATGGAAGATTTGCTCCTTCCAGTCATCTCCAGACTGAGGTAGGTGGATTCCAAAACGGAAATACGTGCCAGAATGCGGCGGATGGAGAGTCTGATGACGCCTGAAGCCGCTGCTCAGGAAGCCTTTTCAATCTGGGAAAGGGTAGAAAATCTTGAATCCTTCCGGAAGGCGGGTACGGTTCTTTCGTATATGGATATTCCGGGTGAGGTTCCCACTGTGGTATTTATGGATAAATGGCGGGGAAGCAAGCGCTTTGCCATTCCCTTGGTGGTGGGGAATGAGCTGGAGTTTTACGAATATGACCCGAAGCGTCTCCGCGCGGGGTACAGGGGAATTCCAGAACCGTCACCCGATGCCCGTCCGGTCAGTGCCGGGGAGGTGGATTTTGCATTGATTCCCGGGGTCGCCTTTGCTTTCAGGAATGGACGCCTTTGGCGTATGGGGCGTGGAAAGGGATTCTATGACCGCACACTGCCGCGGCTGAATTGCCCCAAGTGGGGTATATTCTATTCATTCAGATTGCTGGATGAAATACCTCTGGATTCCTGGGACCAGCCTTTGTGATATCAGAAGCTGTTTAAAGTTTCTCATTTTTTTATTTTTAAAGTCCTGCCGTCCTTATCCCAAGGGTAAAGGCTCATATAAACCTTGATGTCAAGGTCATCGCAGCCTTCTTCTTCTGCGACACTCATCACGATGGCATCGAACTGTGCTCCGGTCATACTCTTGTCAAGAGGCAGGTAGTAGGTCAGGTTGCTGTCATTCTTCTGCAGACCGGCTTCCCATTCGTTGCAAGGGTAAGATGGCGCTCTGTCCGGGCACCCGACAGGCTTGCCATTTATCCTGAAACCTGCAAATGCACCGTTGATGCCGCATTTGCCATTGATGGCTACACACAGATATGCTCCCTCGGGAATCTCGTTCAGAGTGAAACTTGTGCTCCATGCTTTTCGGGGGTGGCAGTACCAACCGTCAAATTTTGGGAATACGTTGCTTGCCTTCCACGTACTGCGGTCGAGTATCTGTCCGTCGGAGTATCCAGATACCTCAGCTATCCGGACAGGCGACCGGCTGAAACGGAAATAGCGGAATGCCCCCTCTTGAGTGAAGTCGAGTACGGTATGGAGTTCAGGGATGAACGGGTACTCTTCCCAATTTTCAAGGTCATCAGAAAAGTAGCAGTATGCTCCATCGTCCATATTGTACGGCTGCAGAGCGAACCAGTCATGGAAGTCGAACACCAGACTGTCAAGCTTCTGCACCTGTCCCAGGTCAAGGAGAAATGCCGGGTCTGCAGTGCGTTCGTAGTCCCTTTGGCTGATACTGAAGCAGGTGGACGCGTCACCATCGAACAGATATCTGCTGTCCGCCTCCCTGTTCCTGTAGATTTTCTGATTGAAGAATGCATCACGTGATGCCTGTACTTCCGGAATCTTCGTAGGACCGGAACGTCTGACACTCTGAGCTTCAAGACAGTCGCTGCTTTGGCTGAAGGCTGAAGCCCAGAAAATGGCCTCCATATCGTCAGGAATGGGACACTCCCGGAGAGAAGTGATGTATCTGTTCGGGGACAAGGTGAGTTTGTCTCCTTCGAAGCGGACTTTGAACCTGTTTTTCTCCGCTCGGCCGCGGGTTACGCGTACGTCGTATTCTTCGCCGGGATTTCCGAGCAATTTCACTGTGCAGCTGTCGCCGACCCTGTCATTGATGATGCGGTAAGGGACTCCGCTGAGAAGCACCTTGTCCTTTTCCGTTACATTGGTGAGCTTGACGAGAGCCACTCTGAAAGGCTCTACGCTTATTTCGACACTGCTTCCGAAACTGTAATCCCCACGGTCCTCTATGCAGGGGTGGTAAAGACGCGCCTTGACCTTTCTGCCATTGTCTTTCAGACCGATGCTGCCATCCAGAGTGATTTTGAAATTCCTGGTCTCCCAGGAAAGATTACGGAGAGTGATGAAGCGGGTATTTTCATCCCCACGGCTTACGGAATGTTCACCATATTGAATTTCAGGAAGTTCTATTCCGTTAACGAGAATATCGCGGTAGTCTCTATGCAGATTGAAGATGTATGCCAGATATGGGAATTCATCATCCCGGAGAAACTGTGGACTGCCATATATTTCCGGGGCGAGGATGAGGTTACGGCAGAAGGCCTGAAGAATAAGGTCATCGTCCCAGGCATCGAGGCAGGATGAGAAGCATACTCCGTGGTCCTCGCTCAAGCGTGTCAGTCCGTGGGTGTTTTCCCTGGCAAGATTGCCTGCCCGGTGATGGGGAGCGGTTACATCATTGCGCATCTGCACATCGACATAAGTCTCCCGTCCGCCTAAAAGATACGTGGTGGAGTGGGCTGTACCTTCTCCAAGGTCCAGTCTGTGGTTGAGGACGATGAAGTCCGGTACCATTTCCCTTATGCGGTTCATCATAGAGTTGAATTCCCTGTATTTTTCGGGGCGCAATACTCCGCAGCAGGCATCAAGTTTGAGCAGGCGGAAATTGTAGTTTCTGACCATATCGAGAAACATATCCGTGCGTTTTTTCGCATCAT
>JAZUEO010000240.1:0-2138 GCA_045640205.1 Candidatus Coprenecus sp.
GGCGAACCTGCCATTGGATGCCATTCACGAAATAGAGATTCACAAGAATATGACAACGAAGAACGACATACTCGTAGCTCTCGCAGAAGCCCGCGAAGATGAACACGCCAAGGCTCTCGCTGAAGGCAGAGCTGAAGGTGAGGCCAAAGGCAGAGCGGAAGGCAGGACGGAAGTTGCCAGAGCGATGGTGAAGGAGAATATTCCTTTGGAGACAATATGCCGTATCACCGGATTCACCCCTGAGCAGATGGGACTCATCTCGAAAGCACTCTGACAACGCCACTGAAACCAAGCTTCGGGCAAGGCTTTGCCGAAGGCTTCACGCAGCCCTGCCCGAATAAAAGGGGAATAAAGTTATCAAACATATTTTTGATTATTCAAAAAATCCCCTATTTTTGCAGTCCCGTTCCGTAAGCGGATACGGGAATATGGTGGATGTAGCTCAGTTGGTTAGAGCACTGGTTTGTGGCACCAGGGGTCATGGGTTCGAATCCCACCTTCCACCCTGACAAAAAAACTGGAGGAAAGATTTGATTCTTTTCTCCAGTTTCCGTTTTCAGATTACTACTTTTTTCCGAAATTCCTGTCGGCGAAATCAAGCATCCAGATCCAGTCTATCGCAGATATACCGTGGTCATTGTCACGATGTACGTATGCGACATTGGGACCGATGGCCTTCGTGTCATAATCATCCGGCCATTCGACTTTGGGAAGGCCTGTCTTCCCCAGCATTTCCCAGACGGGACTCGCTGCCTGAAGGGCCATAAACTCACTTTCCGTATCATACCAGGGATTATCGAAGCCCTGAATCATAAGTGAACGCGGAGCCACGCAGGACAGGAAAAGATGCTGGTCAAACGTCAGGGCCGCTTCATTGTCAGCATATTTCGCATACGCCTTGCAATACCAGTAGGGGAAACTGGTGGTCTCTGTCCTGATGTTTTCACCATAATAATGCTTCGCAAGAGGCGCTCCGCCGCCACCGGTCTGATTGGGAACGACTACAGGGAATCTTTCATCGAAAGCACCGGCTATCAAAGCCGCCTTGCCAAGCCGTGAATAACCGGTAAGGAGAACCTGCTTCGCGTCGAGAAGGGGATCACGCTCTATCATATCCATTCCCCTCATCAGGCCCCATCCCCAAGCCACCAGGGAAGTGGTATTGTCTGTCCGCTGCGGGTCACGTTCTCCCCATAAATCGAAAATTCTCGTATAAGCGATACTTTCATCATAACACGGATCCGGGTCGGGCGAAATGTCTTCATAACAAGCTGTCACTAAGGCATATCCGCGCGCGATGAGCATATTAACCGGAATAATCGTTGGAGAATTGAGTTTATTCATCGAGCCTCTTGGCTGAATGGCTTCACCCGGCCCTACACGGGTATAATTAGGCCAGAGAAGCACTTCTTCGTCTTCAAGAACCGTATGGTTTCCACCATAGTTGAGCAGAAGAACCACAGGGGCAGGACCCTTGATGTGTTTGGGTGTAACAACAAGCCAGTCGATCTTCGGACCGCTCTTGTCCGCCTTGAACCACATACGAATCTGCCTGCGGACAGCGAACCCGGCCATAGTCTCACCTTCATCAAGCGTTTCCGTTATAACACAATCCGGAGCGGAAGGCATTCTGCCGTACATTTCGCTCTGGAAAATACCAAGAATCTCTTGTCTGCGCGCTTGCCAGTCTGCGGCATTTTTCACTTTTTTCCCGTTGACGAATTCAAGAGGATTTTCCAAAGTGAATGAAGGAATCTTGCTCTTGTCATAGTTCTGGCCCGACATATCCGTAATTCCGAATGCCAAAAAGGCCGCAAGTAACATAATTGTTTTTTTCATACGCATAACAGTTAAGTATCAGTTCTATTTCCTATCCGGTAAAATTACAGAGAAAAATCGACAACATCAACCCTTCATCGCATTATTTCAATTTTCACCTATTCTTCGGAAGTCTTTCCAAAAGAATTATCTTTGCACTATGTTTGAATTCATAAACATATCCATTCCCGATGTGGTGGACGTACTGCTGGTCGCCATAATTATCTACCAACTGTTCAGAATGCTGCGCGGGACATCCGCCTTCAGCGTATTTCTGGCCATTGTCAGCCTCTATTTCCTAAGGCTTCTGATGCTGGCCC
>JAZUEO010000241.1:0-13499 GCA_045640205.1 Candidatus Coprenecus sp.
ACAGTTGACCTCAGCTTCTTGAGTTTCATCATCTCCATCGCCGTCATCGCCGCCATAGTGCAGGTGGTCGAAATGGTGGTCGAGAAATTCTCACCTTCACTATACTCTTCACTGGGCATTTTCCTTCCACTGATAGCCGTAAACTGTGCCGTAATGGGCGCCTCCCTCTTCATGCAGGAGAGAGCATACGCCAATGTGGGAGAAGCTGCGGTATATGCCCTCGGTTCCGGACTCGGCTGGTTCCTGGCCATCGTGGCTATGGCCGCCATCCGTGAAAAACTTGCCTACTCGAACGTTCCCAAACCGCTCAAGGGTCTGGGTATAACATTCATTATGACAGGTCTTATGGGTATAGCATTCATGGCATTTATGGGTATTCAGTTATAATTGGGAGGAGAAAGATATGAACATAACATTACTCATAACATCAATAGCGGTATTCACCGTTCTCACCCTCATTTTGGTGGCTGTCCTTCTTTTCTGCAAATCGAAGCTCACCCCCAAGGGTCTGGTCAAAATAAACATCAACGGAGGCAAGAAGGAAGTGGAAGTGGCCCCCGGTTCATCTCTGCTGGCCACACTGGCCAATGAAAAGATATTTCTGCCATCCGCCTGCGGCGGCAAGGGAAGCTGCGGACAGTGCAAGTGCCAGGTTCTTTCAGGAGGAGGAAGCATCCTTCCCACCGAGACCGTCCACTTCACCCGCAAACAGGTTCAGAACCATTGGAGACTCGGCTGTCAGGTCAAGGTAAAGGAAAATCTCGACATCGTCATTCCTGATTCCGCCCTCAGCGTCAAGAAATGGGAGTGCGAAGTAATTTCGAATCACAATGTGGCCACCTTCATCAAGGAGTTCTGCGTAAAGATTCCCGATGGAGAAACCCTCAACTACCGCTCAGGCGGTTACATCCAGGTAGATGTCCCTGCCTGCACCATTGATTACAAGGATATCGACGTGGATCCCGAATATCGCGCCGACTGGGAGAAGTTCAAATTCTTCGACTTGAAGATGGTGAACCCTACACCCACTATCCGCGCCTATTCCATGGCCACATATCCTGCTGAAGGCAATATCATCAAACTTAACGTACGTATCGCCACTCCTCCGTTCGACAGAGTCAATGGCGGTCTGATGAAAGTCAATCCCGGTATCTGCTCTTCATACATCTATTCCCTCAAGCCGGGTGACAAAGTTACCATATCCGGTCCTTACGGAGAATTCTTCCTTCCCGAAGATGCTCCGGCCGATCAGGAATATGTATTCGTAGGCGGCGGTGCCGGTATGGCTCCTATGCGTTCCCACATCATGCACCTCTTCAAGACAGAAAAAACACAGCGCAAGGTCAATTTCTTCTACGGCGCACGCTCCCTGAAAGAGGCGTTCTACCTTGAAGACTACCACGCCATCGAAAAGGAATTCCCGAACTTCAAGTTCCATCTCGCTCTCGACCGTCCCGACCCGGAAGCGGATGCAGCAGGCGTTCCCTACGTAGCCGGCTTCGTACACAATGTGATGAACGAACAGTATCTGAAAGACCACGAATCACCCGAGGACATCATCTACTTCATGTGCGGTCCTCCGATGATGGTAGCTTCGGTGAACAAACTGCTCGACTCACTCGGAGTAGCACCCGAAAACATCCGTTACGATAATTTCGGAGGTTGATTTCAAGGGGAATGACCATCGATTAGTTGCGCAAAACGCGAGTAACTCGCGTTTTGCGCAATTAATGTTCTTCAAATGAAAACAGAATCTGACATAAACGGCGTAGAATCTCCTTTTCGCAGAGGGCTGCGGGATGGCATTCCAATAGCACTCGGTTATTTTGCAGTGGCCTTTTCCTTGGGCATAATAGCCAGCTCAGCGGGCTTGAATGCCGTGGAAGGGTTCATAGGAAGTCTCTTCACACGTGCATCCGCCGGAGAGTATGGTGGATATTCGTCCATTGCCGTTCAGGCATCCGTTGTAGAAGTGGTGTTGATATGCATAATAGCAAATCTGAGATATCTGCTGATGGGAGCATCTCTTACTCAGAAGTTTCATCCGGATACTCCCCAGTGGAAGCGTTTGCTGGCGGCCTGCTGCATTACTGACGAAGTGTTCGGGATATCAATTGCATACAAGGGCTATCTTGCACCATCATACACATTTGGGGCCATGCTGGTGTCCGGTGTGATGTGGGCGTGCGGTACCGCTTCCGGAATCATCGCCGGAGGAGCTCTTCCGGTCAATATCGTATCCGCATTGAGCGTGTCTCTCTACGGTATGTTCATCGCGATAATCATCCCTCCGTCCCGCAAGAATCACAACATCTTGGCTGCCGTTGCAGTCAGTTTCCTGCTGAGCTGGCTCTGCGCGACCCTGCCGTACGTCTCCGAAATAAATTCCAGCACGAGGATAATTATTCTGACCATTTTGATTTCTGCGGCAATGGCCTGGCTCAGACCGGTTCCACATAACAATCCCGATGATATACAGCAGCGATGAAAGGCGGGTGTAATATATGGCTTTATCTCCTGATTATGATTGTGGTGACAAATCTCATCCGCATCATACCGGTCGTGTTGATTCGCAAGCGAATCACAAGCCGCTTCGTGCGCAGTTTTCTGTACTACGTCCCATATATCACGCTGGCGGTAATGACATTCCCGGCCATAATTGAAGCCACGGGTTCTCCTCTGGCCGGTGCATTGGCATTTGTCATAGGCATTGTCGGAGCCTGGTTCGGACTCGGACTGCTCCCGGAAGCGCTTGTCTGCTGCGTTGTGGTACTGATTTTCGAATTTATAATGTCGAATTGAAAAGAGTCCCGACCGCATCTCTTGCAGCCGGGACTCTTTTCGCTTATTTCAATTTCAATTATTCTTCGTTCAGCTGGAGGTGCTGCACGTAAATGGCTTTCTTGAGCTGGTCTCTTCTCTTGACTGAAGGTTTCTCGAACGTCCTTCTGTCGCGGAGTTCGCGAACGACACCTGTCTTTTCAAATTTGCGTTTGAATTTCTTGAGAGCCTTTTCTATGTTTTCGCCTTCTTTGATAGGTACTATAATCATTAAAAATCACCTCCTTTTTTCTATAGTGGCGGCAAAGGTAAGAGTTTTTAATATATTTGCAATAGCAATTGGCTTATTTATGGATGATTTTTCGCGAAACAAGTCGGTAGATGACTTTATCAATTATATCAGAACCATCAGAAGATACTCCGGCAGAACTGTAGATATTTATCGCCTCGCGATAGAGAATTATTGGAGTTATGCGCAGGAACTTGATCAGACCGATATCAGAAGTTATGTGGCCAATGCCCTGACCTCGGGTCTGAGTCCGCGTACAGTGAATTTGCATCTTTCAGCCTTGAGCAGTTACTGCGATTATCTGGTCAAAAGCGGAGAACTGAATTCTAATCCGGTCAAAACCATTACCAGACCCAGGGAAAGTCATCGTCTTCCTGATTTCTACACTGAGGATGCACTGAAAAACTATTTCGACGGAATTTCTGTGGAACGGGCTTCACTTTCGTTTCATAATTATCGAAACAGAATGCTGATGCTGATTCTGTATTCGACGGGAATGAGACGTTCTGAGTTGATATCCCTGAACCTGTCCGATTGGGATAGAGACAGAAGAATTTTCAGAGTGACGGGTAAAGGGGACAAAATCCGCGAAATTCCAGTTCCATATGGTATATCTGAAGAAATATTATTATATTTGGAAAGAATTAGGAGTGAGTTTCCGGACAGGAAGGAGGACAGTTTCTTTATGGATGAACACGGGAAAAGACTTTCACCGTACAGAGTAAATGAAATTGTGCACGAAGAGTTGGATGGAGTGGATGGATTTACGGGGAAAAAGTCACCGCACGTCCTCAGACATTCGCTGGCCACACACCTTCTGAACGACGGCGCTGACCTTAATTCCATAAAAGAGATACTGGGACACAGTTCGCTGGCCGCCACACAGGTGTACACCCATAACTCTTTTGAAAAATTGAAATCGTCATATCAAACCGCTCATCCAAGAGCTAAGTAGTAATTAAAAACGGAGGTAAAAATGGAAATTAAAGTACAGTCGATCAGATTTGATGCAGATCAGAAACTTCTTGATTTTATCGAGAAAAAGTTGGGTAAGCTCAACAGGTATTTTGACAACATTATCCGCACTGACGTGACACTCTCCCTGGAACCGGACCATGGGAAGAAGGTTCAGGTGAAAATCGCCGTTCCGGGAGATGAACTTGTCATGGAACGCTGTGCGGGGACTTTCGAAGATGCTGTGGTGGCCGCAGCGGACGCCATGCAGGAAGTGTTGGTGAAAACCAAGGAAAAAAGGTTTGGTAAATAAAAAATCGCAAGTCGGAAAGAATCCTGACTGTGCATAAGTATTCAATGAGTGAAAATAACAGTACTCTCGGATAACGTCGGCAGTGGGGTTCTCAAAGGAGAGTGGGGCCTGGCCTTTCACATTGAGTTCGGAGGAAGGAAATATCTCCTGGACACAGGTGGGTCAGGCCTCTTCCTTGTTAATGCCGTCAACCTCGGAATAGATATTTCCGAGGTTGATGTTGCTGTTCTGTCTCATGCCCATTATGACCATTCCCTCGGTATGGAAACTTTCTTTCGGGCAAATTCCAGGGCGGACTTCTTCGTGAGTCCCAATGCACGTGAGAACTGCTATTCCGGATCCGGTATTTTCAGAAGATATATAGGACTGCCTAAAGGAATCCTGTCGTCATACAGAGATAGAATCAAGACAGCTTCAGGTATCACAGAAATCGATAGAAACGTATTTGTTGTGCCCCATACCACCGAGGGTCTCTCTATGGTAGGGCGCAAGTCCCGTTTATATGTCCGTCGTGGATGGAAGTGTATTCCAGATGACTTCGCTCACGAGCAGAGCCTGGTCTTCCGTTCGGAAGACGGACTCGTCGTTTTCAACAGTTGCTCGCACAGCGGTGCTGATGTAGTGATGGAGGAAGTCAGAAAGGAATTTCCCGGCGAAAGCGTCAAGGCCTATCTGGGCGGTCTGCATCTGTTTCGTCTGAGCGGGGACGAAGTAAGGATGGTGGCGGAGAAAATCCGTAATTCCGGCATCTGCCGTATAATAACAGGCCACTGCACCGGAGACGCGGCCTATGCCATACTCAAGTCCTGTCTGGGAAATGTAATGGAGAGATTTTACTGCGGGATGGTAATAGAACTGTAAACGGATTCCTATTCACGTCCGGCGCGAATTTTCCATTCTGCGGGGGATACGCCCTTGAATTTGATAAAGGATTTCAGGAAATTGCTGCGGTCGTTGATGCCTACGGTCTCGGCGACTATTTCATAACTCAACGATGGATTTTCGGTCATCATCCTGCAGGCCTCCTCGATTCTGAGTCGTTGACGCCAGGTACGGAAGTCCTCCCCGATAACCTGCCTGAAATATTCCCTGAACGTCAGAATGTCAGTATCAAGAGACTCTGCGATGCTTTCTGTGGAGACGTTCGAGATTAAATAATTCTTCTTGTCCACCCATTTCTTCAATGCGACTCCGAGTCTGTCAAGAGACACGGAAGAAACTTCCCCTGCGACCGTTTTTATCTCCAAATGGTTATACAACTGCCTGATAAGATGCATATTGTACCCCTGCGCTATAAAAAGAATGGCTACGTATATGTAGAATGCTATGAAAAAAATGCGCCATATGAAGAATGCCCGGCCTGCAAACGGTACGGCTATCAGCAGTAACATTCCGATGGCTATCGCCGCGATGAAGCGGTTCTGGTAACGCAGCATATAATTGAAATCTTCCGCATAATAATCCTCCAACAGCAATGTGGCCGCCCTGTACTCTTTTACCGCCACCCTGCAGATGTAGATGCTCTGCACTATGCCAGCCACGAAACCTGCAATGAAAACGGCGATAAATGCGGAGGGGAAGACTAATGCACTGACAATCAGTGCAATATTAAAAAAGATATAAGCCAGGCAATTAAGCCATACGAAGCGCCGGCTTATTCTGGTGGGGTTGGCGAACAGAATGGATACAAAGCCCATCAGAATGTTCTGGGTGGAGCAGGACCAGAAAAAGAAGATGTCGAATACGATGTCAGGGATCGTGAGGAGCGACTTCGCAAGATTACCCGACATCGAAATAAGCAGGGATAGAACCAGCAGCAGGCGTGCAATACGCTGTTTCCCACAGTCCGAACAGTGGCGCGGACGGAGAAAAAGAATCATTATGGCCAATGCAAGTTGTACAGCCGCTGTGATGAATCCGAAAATTACATTGATGTCAATGCCTTCCATTTCGTGGTATTTTATTTCTGTAAAACCGCACTCCGGTCTTATTAGCGGCATAATTCAAATTTTATACCACAAATCATCCTGCCTCCGGGCACAAAATACTCCGTTTCGTACAACATCAGGTTCATTCGTGCAAAGCATTTTTGCGCCTGAAACAAAACGACGGAGATGAAATTGTCATACAGAATCGGAATGTGTCTGGCAGTAATCCTGATACCTGCCACCCGTATATGCGCGCAATCTTTATATGCGGAATATGCGGAAACGCTGCCGGCCGCAGTAGTAACGGCGCAAGGCAGGAAGCAGATGCCGGTAATCGCTTTCGCCGAATGCGGGAAAGCTTATTACGAACTGGTTCCACCATATATGGACTGCTTGTCCTTGCGACGGGATGAAAAGCATTTCGGTATGCTGATAAAGACCAATGCTCTCTATGACTTGGCCCTGATGCCCAATATCGGTCTGGAGTTCGGATTGGGTAAAGGCTGGAGCGTCGCGGGAAACATCGCCTATGGGTGGTGGACGGATAGAAGCAAGTTATACTGCAGAGTTTTTACAAGTGATATCGTAATCCGCAGATATTTCGGGACAGGTGCTGACGGATTTTATGGTAAATCCGGTTCTGCTGCCGGTCTCACCGGTCATCATATAGGCATCTACGCGGGGATTATGACCTACGACTTTGAATTCGGTGGGCGTGGCATAATCTGCGACTGGCGTAAGGAGTGGGGCAGATATGCCGGTATTGAATACGGTTACTCCCTGCCGGTAACGAAAAAACTGAACATTGATTTTACAGTCGGAATCGGGTATGCCGGAGGCAGATATGAGGAGTACCTGCCACTTCCCATCGACCGCCGGGGAACGTTGCACTATGTGTGGCAGTCAAGCTCGAACCTGCATTATTTCGGTCCTACTCGACTGGAAGTCAGTCTTGTCTGGACAATAGACATCATAAAGAAATGAAAACTGCCGGATACATTGCCATTTTACTAACGTCGCTGACGACCCTTTCCTGTCAGCATAAGGAACTGTGTTACGACCACCTTCATACGGGTGGGCTGAAAGTCGTCTTTGACTGGTCGAAAGCTTCGGAACCTATTGGACAGAATATGGAGCTTTTCCTGTTCCCGCTGGGTGGAGGATACCCTCTGAACTACCAGTTCTATGACATAAGAGGGGGGTTGATAAGCGTTCCATCCGGAGTTTACAGGGCAATATGCCTGAATGTCGGTACAGGAGCAAACCGTTATTTTAACAATTCGGACTCTTTCACCGGTTTCACAGTTACTACACGAGCCATCAGCAAGACGGAAGACTCCATACTGGAGCCGGACATCCTTTACAGCGACCACTCTGTCATCGACATCGATGTCAATGACAGAATGGAGCAGACTCTGGTAATGTACCCTGTTCAAAGAACCCCCAGATATAAGGTGATAGTCAGAAATATCCGGAATCTTGGCGCTGTGAGGAATTGTACAGCATCACTCTCCAGTCTCTCTTATGGTTACCTGGCTGCATCTGACGAGCCGTCAGATGCCAGTCATATCGAGAACTTCGATATGGCACGTGCAGGAGAAACGATACTGGAGGGGCAGATTACCATTTTCGGACATAAGCACAGGGAATGTCGGAACCATATCCTGACTCTCCATTTCTTTCTTCCGGACGGAAATGAATTCATCTGCACGGCTGATATCAGCGGCAGGATGATGCAACTCTCGGAGGAAGGCAGTATAAGCGGTGACATAATCGTTGATATGGATATACCAAAACCCATTTCCAATGGTTCCGGATTCGAAACGACAGTCGATGAATGGAAAGGGGAAGAAATAGATTTATCGATGTAAATAATCGAATACTTAATTACTAACACTGTTAAACACAAAACAAACGATGAAAACAAATTTTAGAATTATTGCCATCGCAGCCGCAGTCACGGCTCTGGCAAGCTGTAACAAGAACGAAGTCATAAGTGTCCGCGAACCGGATGCCATCAATTTCAGTACCCGTATAGGTATGGCCACCAAGGCACTTTCCAAAACAGCCTTTTCCACAGGCGACAAATTCAACGTATGGGCATCATACGATAATGGCGGAACCGTCAGCAGATATTTTCTGGACGATTTCAAATTCGACGGCTCTTATTGGTATTCCGACTCCACACCTTACTATTGGCCTGCCGACATTGATGCCACCCATACACTGACATTCCATGCTGTCTGGCCGGAGACTATCTCCAGACCCCTTTCTGCGGATGCATTCAGTTATGTCGTGGCAGATGATGCAGAAAACCAGAAGGATGTCATATATGCCAAGCACGTATCCTCCACTAAGGAAACTTCCGGAGTCAGCCTCAATTTCCGTCACACACTTTCACAGATAATCGTGAAAGCCAAGAACACAAGCGGCACTCTGCGCTGCGATGTCACCGGAATCAAGCTGGCCTTTGTCAATAAGAGCGGAGATTTCAAAGCCGCGTCCATCGCGTCATCCACGACTGATGAACGGGATAATGCCAATCTGACCCGGGACGACTGGACAGTCACTGACGGTGCCGCAAGTGCATCCGGAAACTATGTTCAGAGCGGACTTGCGGCATCCATCGCGCCCGATGCCTCTGCGACTCCGCTCGGTGCTTCGTGGATACTCATTCCCCAGATGCAGCCAAAGGCAGAAAGTTACACTTCCTCCGATGAGAATACTCCTATGGACGGAGCTTATCTGGCTGTGAAAATGACAGTCAGAAATGCTGCCGATGGCACTGTGGTCGCTTCTGAACGCTGGTGCTGCTGGCCGGTGGCTCTGGATTGGAAACCGGGTTACAAATACACATATACCATTGACCTCGCGGGAGGCGGTTATGAGGAGAAAAACGGAGACGACACGGACGATGACCTCGACCCGGTTCTTGAAAATCAGGAAATATTCTTCGTGGACTGCAGCGTGGATGCCTGGGATATTTCAGACCGCGACCTTTCTTTTTAAGAATTACCGAAATGTTGAAGAAATCCGAAATTCAAAAGACAATGCCTGCATACGCTCTTTGCGTGTGCCTGGCACTGTCCTGTAACAAGATGGATGTGCTGCCCGCTCTGATGCCTGAAAATCACAGCATAATAGGATTTTCCGTAAGCAGTAACGAAATACCTCGGACCAAAGGTATTCCGACCTCGTCGGAAAACATTGCGGCGCTGTATGCCGATAATATCCGCATCGTAGCTTTCCGTGGCACGGAAGAGTATATTCCATCCCAACAGCTTCTGTCCCCTTCCGGAGAAAACGGCAGATGGCACACATCACAGAGCTATTTCTGGCCTGAAAACGGAAATCTGGATTTCTGGGCCTGGGCACCGGCAGACCTGAATGCGGACTTCAACGGCTCCTGCTCTGCACTTTCCTTCAGTTACAGCCTCCCGATATCCGACGCTGATGCGAAAATGGATGCCGTCGGGCAGCGTGACATCGTCCTGACCCATATCGCAGCGGGGCGCGAAACATATGATGGCGCTGTTCCTTTGGCTTTCAGTCATCCATTGTCCTCGATAGTGTTCCGCGGCGGCACTATGCGGGACGGCATCATCCGCAGCATTTCGCTCCATGGTGTGAAAGGCAGGGGGGATTGCGTCTTCGACGGAAACGGATTTACCTGGAACGTGACGGGGGAACCCGTTTCCTGTACGCAGACTTTTAATGTACAGGTCAGCGCTTCCGAGGCCGATCAAGCGATAACGATGGAAGGCGGAGCAATGGGGGAACGGACCTTTGTTATGATTCCGCAGACCCTCGGAGACGGAGCGTATGTAGAAGTGGTTTTCGATGATGGGGTGGAACCCAAAACGTATTCTCATTCCCTGGCCGGGGGAGTGTGGAAGGCGGGAACGACTCATACTTATACCATTTCACTGCCATCCGAGTCTTCGGAAGAGATTTTCGTCGAGGAAGTTTTCGACGGCAATACAGTATCCCAGCTGTCAGTCAGAAACGACAGTGAGTACAATGTCTATCTTCGTGTGATGGTGGAGGCGAACTGGGTCGATGCCGACGGATGCATAGCCGCCCCCTGCGATATCAGCAGTGATGGTTCCATTGACGGCTTCAACGTATTCTCCACCGGAGGCCACTGGACTCTGTATTCCGATGGATTCTATTATTACAAGAAAGCTGTGCGCCCCGGGCGCAATACCCTCGAACTGTTTACAAGTTATACTCCCGGCCCGGCACCGGTGGACGGGAGCCATCTTGAAATCACCGTTGCCGTTCAGGCCGTCAGATACGATGTCAATCAGAAAGGTGCGAAGGCTGCATGGGGAAACGGAATACCCATAACGGGTGCCATTGAATAAATTGTAAAAAAATGAAACGAATGATATTGTTTTTTATCACTGCTATTTTGACTGTTATTCCTTTCACCGCCGGGGCCGCCGAATCCCGCACCGCAGGCATTGAAATAGTCTGCTCCGGACTGGAGAAAGGAGACAGGGCCTTGTATGAAGTTTATGGCCCCGGGAACAGGAAGATGTATTCTGTCGCCTTGACGGGAAACGGAAAAGAGAATGTCGTACGGCGACGTGTGAAGGGACTCGAACCGGGGGTGTACCGGGTAGTGCCTGCAGGCTGGAACTGGACCTATGTGAATTCTCCGGGTTCACTTTCATTACAGCTTCGCGAAGGAGAAACCGCCGAGTTCAGTTTTGGCGCCGTCAGGCGCAGCGGCCTCGCTGACCATTACGAAGAAGGCAGAGTTACCAGCTTCAGGTAGCATACCGATTAGTATGTAAGCGAATTGAAAGCAATCAAATTTAAACAGCTTCTTTATATCCAAAGATTCATTATATCCGAAGATTCATTATATTTGAAATTCGAATAGGCGGTTTGTAAAAAATCAAATCAGATGAATATGTACAGGATATTCTTTAAAAACAGGTGCTTTACGATTTGTGAAGGGATTCCCGATCTGACACACGACATTAACGGTATCATATATCATAATGCTCCTTCAGTAGCTGAAGCTGTGAAGGAATTTCTTGCGAAAGAAAATATCCTGTCGCTTTATCTTCCGTGTGAAAACATTGATTCCGCATGGAAAGAATTCAGGTCACTGTTCACTGAAGTCAATGCAGGGGGAGGAGTCATAAGGCGCTTGAACAGGAATAACGGCGGGGAGGAATATCTTATGATTTATCGTCTCGGAGTCTGGGACTTGCCTAAGGGAAAGCAGGAACAGGGTGAGGAAATTTCGCAGACGGCACTTCGTGAAGTACAGGAGGAATGCGGAATTCCGGAACCCGAACTGCTCGGAGCCAGACTTGTAACTCATCATACTTACCACCGGGACGGCAAATTCTATCTGAAGCATACCCATTGGTTCGATATGGAACTGGACAGTGACGCAGTTCCGGTTCCTCAGACAGAAGAGGATATTTCGCAGGCAGTATGGGTGCCTTCCGAACGCATTGGAGAGAAACTGATTAATACATATCCTTCCATAAGGGAGGTATTTGAAAGCATCTCATATAACTAATCATTCCTAAAAATACTGAAATGAAAAAGATTACCATTTTCCTGACTGCCGCCATCGCCATGTTTTCAGTGAACTATGCTTCAGCGCAGAATCCTAAACATCCTTCAGAGGAGGAATTCAAAATCGGCATAGCCGGTTACACCCTTTACGCCTTCGGTACGGACGGCGCCCTTGAGGTACTCCAGACGCTTGGAGTGAAATATTTTTCCGTAAAAGACCGTCAGCTGCCATTGAACTCGACCAAGGAGGAAATGGATGCATTCAAAGCCAAATGCGCCGCTCACGGTGTGACCGGATATACTCTCGGGCCCATTTATATGAAGAGTAAGGAGGAGGTCGATGTAACCTTCGCCTATGCCCAGCGTTACGGTGCCAAGATGTTCATCGGTGTGCCGGACTACGAACTTCTTCCCTACGTTATAGAAAAAGTTAAGGAAACCGGTATCAAAGTAGCCATTCATACCCACGGCCCGGACGGTGCAGCCTTCCCCGATATCCGTACCGTAGTCGAACTGGTCAAAGACCCCTCGCTGGGTGTGGGATGCTGCATGGATTTGGGACACACTTTCCGTTCCGGATATGACGTGGCCAGCGATATCAGGAAGTATGGCAAATGGATTTATGATATCCATATCAAAGATGAAACCGCTCCGACCAAAGAGGGCCGCTGCATCGAGATGGGTTGCGGGCAGATGGATTTCAAACCCATCTTCAAAGCTCTGCGTCAAATCAAATATCAGGGTGTCGTTTCTCTGGAACACGAGAAAGAACTGGATGCTCCCCTTACCGGAATGGCTCAGTCCGTCGGTTATCTCCGCGGAATCATAGACGGGACGTCCAAATAAGTCTGAACATCTTCTTAATTCCGCTCCGTCATTTCCGACACAGGGGCACACACCCTGAAAGCATCCGTCCTCAGGGCTGCGCGATGCCTTCGGCAAAGCCCTTCTTACGGATGCTTTCAGGGTGTAAAGTTGTGAAATGAGTATATCAAAAACTTGTCATCCACAAACCGTGGAGATTACAAAAAGAATATATGGCAAGTTCCTCACCCTCAGAGCATTTGAATTTCACTTCCGGAGCATCGCCATCCTGCGGCACAGGCTTAATCTCAATGCCGCCACGAGTCAGCAAGGCTATAAAAACGATGTGATGTTCAGGCGTGGATGGATGAGGCGCAGATCCCACCTTCACTTGAATCGTGCACGAATCCAGTCGTACTGCCACGGGCAAGTGCTTTTCTAAGCCGACATCATTTGTCTTCGGCTCCAAAACGTGCATTGGAGAACCACAACACACGGGAGTAACTCCCGAATCAACCACCTTGCAGACAATATTCCCGCAGATGGCACATTGTAAAAATTTCGCTTCCATAACAAGTAAGTCATTTATTCCCTATAAATATACAACAATTTTCATTCTGTACAAAACGCGACTCGCGTCCGCACAAGTATCAGGGCAAAGACAAACACAAAATTTAAAAATGTCCTCCAAAGTCACAAAAAAAACGAAACATCAGCGAAATCCCCGTGGACTGAAAAAGGCCGGCATTGATGTGAACCCCAAAAGTTGGACGGTTTAACATTAAAAAGTCTATTGGTAAAGAGTTCGGTATTGCACCGGACTCTTTCCTTTTAGTCTCAGTTTGATACGGTCATAGTTGTAGTAGTGGATGTAGGAGATGAGCTC
>JAZUEO010000242.1:0-3377 GCA_045640205.1 Candidatus Coprenecus sp.
GGCCTTCTTGCATCCGTACGCTTCGGTGACATTTGCCCACAACATACGGGCTGCACGGAATTTGGCGATTTCCATAAAATAGATGTTGGCCACTGCGAATGAGAAGACCATTCTGCGTGCCACTTCGTCAGCCGAAAGACCGAGTTCGGTCAGACGTGACATATATTCGCTGCCCTGTGCCAGTGCGAAAGCCAGTTCCTGCGTGCAGTTGGCACCGGCATTGTTGAATGCGGTGGCATCTACGCAGATAACGCGCATTCTCTTGTAATCCCTGACTATGGATATGGCTTCCTTGAGAAGTTCGAAACTCTTGTCGGCACACCAATAGCCCTTGGCTGTAAGGGCGTAGAGAGGATTGTAATCAAATATGGTGCGGACCGAATCCTTATCCACTCCGAGAGAATCAGCATAGGCGACGAAACTGCGCAAAGTGTCAAGAGTCTTGAGGCAACATCCGCAGAAATAAACACGTGTGACGGTGATGTCAATGCCCTTGAGCAGAGCCTTGAAATCATCAGCAGAAAGAACCTTTTCACCATCGAGATAGAAACCTATGGATTCCACCCCTTCTTTCATCAGACGGAGAGCTTCTGCATTCGATGAAGCATAGTCGCCTTTACAAGCGCAAACACCCTGATGAATAGCCCAGTTATTGTCTTTCTTGGTCCCTCTGATATAAGGGAATTCGCCCGGAGCGATGCCTAACCACTTAAGATCTTTCAAATCTTCAGCACGATAGTAAGGACGGACAGTAAAACCTTCCATAGTGCGCCATACGAGTTTTTTCTCATAGTCAGCACCCTTCAGGTCTTTTACGATAACCTCTTCCCACTTTTCGGTAGGAACCGGAGGAAATTCGCTGAATAATTTTTCTGCCATTTTTTTAAGATTTATTATGTAATGTTCATTTTACGTTTATCCTGCAAAAGTACTAAATAAAGAAGGAAAAGCCAAAATCAAGTACACCATAAGTTTCAAAGGATAACTTTATGAGTCCCTTCGTTCACGTAGTGTACCTTCCCGGTGTTCGGGGAATGGAGTTCCGCTACCGAACCTTCGGGCACGGTAAGTTCCGCAGAGATGGATTTTCCGTTGCGGTCGAGTTTCAAATGCACCTTGCCGTACCGCGTCATGAACGAGGTCTCGATATGTTTCAGATTCCCCATCTGCGGTTTAACGGTGAACACCTTGAATCCTGCGTCCTTGGGTTTGATGCCGGCGAAAAATTCGTTCATTATGATGATTCCGCTTCCGCCCCAGGCGTGATTGCTGCTACCTTCATAATTCCAATGTTCCCACAATGTACTGCCATCCTCCTTCATAATGGAAGGATAGCGGGAGTGCATCAAGTCCTGAGCCATTTCCGGATGCCCCATCATACACAAAGCCTCCAGAACATAACAATGCATATAGGTGGTAGCGTGCCTCTGTTCCCCAAGAACCTTCAGGATAGCAGGGTATTTGTCCTGACCGGCGATTCCACAAACCACGGCAAGTGCGTGGATTCTGTCATCGGTGGCACCGGAATACCCTTCGGAACGATATTCACTGCCCGTCCAGTATCTGGCATTGAATGACGAAGCTATGCGTGACATCAATGCTTCATCCGCTGCCGCGTCCCCTATCTTCCCTATCTTAGTGGCAAATTCCTTCTCCGCCTTCAGAGCCAGATAATACCAAAGGGCGAGTTGAGGTTCACTGTCCTGACTGTCCCCGGCATCGGGCCAGTCCCAGATTTCATTGCCGACACGGTAAACCGGAAGACTGTCTTCGTCCAATTTCCACGTTTCGTGAAGATAGCGATGGATGGCCGGATAAAGTGCGGACACGAATGAATAGTCTCCGCTGTAAAATGCCTGACGGCGCAGTCCGTACCATCCTATGACGGCCAGCGACTGCATAGGCAGTTCCTTGAACCAGTTCCCTGTAGGAACAGGACCATATATGGAGCCGTCCGGTTTTGTCCATGCGCACAATTCGCTTATTCCCTTCACGGCAAGTTTGCCGGCAGAAGGACTGAGTTGATAGAATGCCATTCCCAGTTCATTGACCTCGTCTCCGGGCCACTGTGCCCTCTCTCTGTCGGGGCAGTCATAGTATGTGTCCCTCATACAGACATAAAGTGTACGGGCCGCTTTTTTATAATACTCATTCAGGAGAGGGTCATCACATCTGAAACTTCCCGCGAATTCACAATCATATCCCGTTTCCCGGTATTTCACTTCCAGAACCTCCACACCTTCGGGTACCACATAATACATTTTCTCACCGTTCAGCCAGCACAGATGTTCATATTCCTGAACCCCATCTCCGGTGACATACTGAGCGCCAAGACAGTATGCGTCTGTAACACAAAAATGATCGGTAAACATTGTTATTACTTTTCCAGAAGGAGCATTCACCTTCAGAATCGGGTGAGCGTGAAGATTGTAAGGCAGTTTACAGACCAAAGTATCACCCCTTCGCTCCACTGACTCATAATTTCTTACACCATAGTCCTTCCACAGAGGTATAGGTCTTTCTACCAAAGCGCCGAAAGGGCCTTCACCGGGGCGGAAAGGAAGATTGTCCGGCAATTCCATTTCCCCGTTTCCTTCCCCTTTATACCACTCGCAGGCCAAATCTTCGCGGGCATCATAACGTATGCTGGATTCGGGGAGACGGTAATTCGGAACAGGAATGTCGGCTATCTGATATGCCGGAAGAAGGCTGCATTCCCAAGTACCGTCATCTTGAGAAAGAATTTCCACCCCATCACCTTCAGCCTGGAACAGAAGTCCGGCTATTCCGGAATCAAGATGACTGAAACCGTTCTTTCCGAAATGCCATACCGCGACAGCAATGACATTTTCGCCCTCCTTCAGATACGGAGCGATTTCCACCTTGTCATAATAGGAAGACGAAGGAGAATATCCCCTTTTCAGTCCACCTTCATACACTGCCATTTTTCCGTTAATCCATAACCAGTACTTGGTATCGGTCGCTATACGGGCGATAACCGAGGAAGGCAGCTTATCGATGGTCACTTTTTTGCGGAAGCCCATCCACAGATTGGTACCGGAATTGGACTGTTCTTTGGAAATCCATCGCGCCTTCCATTCGAAATCACCTCCCCCGGAGGCGGACAGGGACAGCGAAAACATCGCCACCGCCATCATACAGATAATTTTTCGCATCTATTTTCTCATTATGATTCAAGTATCCTGTGTCAGTATTCAATGCCGTGAACATTTCCCGACACTTCGGATATTATTGCCTCAAATATACAAATAATTGACGAGTCGGAGACATCAAATCCTGAAAGCATCCGTCCTCAGGGCTCGGTAGTTTGACAGAATAAATTTTGATTTTTTTGATAGAAAGGCCCACGAGGCCTT
>JAZUEO010000243.1:0-2582 GCA_045640205.1 Candidatus Coprenecus sp.
CCCAGAAAGATTATCCTGTCCATCATCAAACGGGAAAAGACATCCATCGAAGCCACATTCATAGGCCTTTCCTCGATAATCGTGGGATTTATGTACCCTGCATAAACTTTTCGACAGGCATCCAGGGTAGTACTGCTGATACCCATATGTCCTTTCGCAAACTTTTCAAATTCAGTGACTGCCATAATTTCAAAACATATTCTATTATTCAGCGTCGTTTCTGGTTCTGAGTTCAGCTACGGAAACTTCCTTTTCCTCGATGGTCGCTACGGAGCGGAACCATTCGACCACCACCTTCTCTTCTGCGAGTTCGTGTATTCTGGAGCTCTGTTTCGGATCGTCAATCATAGTTTCGGCATACTTGGTCAGGATTTCATCAGGCAGTGAGGCCGAACCGTAATAACTCATAAACTGATAGCGTACCATCAGTTTTGCCTTCTCCACGAGGTCTTCCCTCTTGATTTCGAGTTTCTGGTCCTGCATGATTTTTCCAGCGACAGTCTGCCATTTGAAGTCCTTCATAAACATAGGGAATTCCTTGTCTATCTGCTCCTTCGTAAATTTACCTTCGTTGGCGGTGAATATCCATCTCTTCATAAAATCCTCATCAATCCTGATGTCCGCCTTTTCTACGAGATAATTCTTCACGTCCTGTGTAAAACGGAAATCAGTTTCCTGTTTCAACTCGTCCGCCTGCTTGTCAGCGAGGAATGCATCGAATTCCTCTTCTGTTTTAACCTTGTCCTTACCGCAAACCATATCGAACAGTTCCTGACCTATTTCAGCGTCACGGAAACTCTTGATTTCCCCGAAAGTCATCTTCCATACGGAATCGAGAGATGCTATCTCTGCCTTGTCCACCTTAAGGGCAGCGGCCCTGTCATCCTCTTCCGGATAAAGTTTGGTGACATCAATATCGATGACATCACCCTTCTTGTGGCCGAGAAGTGCATTCTTGACATCTTCGTTCTTCTGGGTATCAACGTTCACATACACTTTCTCCACCTTACGTTCTCCCTGCTCAAAATCGGCGATTATATAAGAGTCGGCTGTAACCTCCCCGTCCTCTTCCGGATGACCGTAGGATTTCTGCATCTGTGATTTGTATTCCTTCTTCTCGTCATCGGTAAGAACGGGCTTGTAAGCTGTCACCTTGTCCTCTGCGCTGACAGAAAGGTCGAACTTGGGAGCGAGAGCCACATCGAACTGGAATTCGAATGTGTCCGGATTTTCCCAGTCATTCTTCTTTCCTGCATCTTCCACGGGAAGAGGTTCTCCGATAATGGCAAGCTTATTCTCACTGATATATTTATCAAGTGATTCGGAAATGAGTCCGTTGATGGTCTCTGCGAGCGCCTGGCCGCCATAAATTTTTTCAATCAGGCCCATAGGCGCCATACCTTTTCTGAAACCCCGGATATCCGCATCACGACGAGCCCTGTTGAGTACTTTTTTCTTTCTCTCGGAATAATCTTCCTTCCCGAATTCCATAGACAGACGGATCGAAAGGCCGTCATTTTTGATTTCGTTGATAGTCATATCGTTATATACAAATAAATTACAATTCCCGATTTTATCGTTTTAGCGTGCAAAAATAACTAAAATTCCGCTTAGCGCCAAGTCTGCACCAAGATTTATTCATCTAAAGGCATCACCCACTCCTTATAATTACAACTGTTTCCAGGCCTTCTCCCCGATTTTTTTGCAGGAATGGGATGAATCATTACCTTTGCGCAAAATAAACAAAACAATTTTTATGAAAAAGTCCTTATCTATCTTTTCTGTGGCGATGCTTGTTCTCGCCACCCTTTCCGCTACCTCCTGCAGCGAAAAGGAAAAACTCTCCAGTTCACTCAGCAGTCTCACTGGCACGAGCTGGACAGCAAACAACGGTCTGACTCTGACTTTTGGTTCAAGCGCATTTACGCTCAGCACCTCGCAGGTTGTAGAGGACGTCACTGTCACCATTTCTGTAACAGGACCATACAATTATGACAATCCCGATTTTGAAGGCACAGTAAACGGTGTCAGCATTGAGCCCGATTTTCCTGGTGCTCAATACCTCAAGGACCAATTCCCGATAGGAGCCTCGCTGCCCGGCACTGTTTCAACTGACGGCAATAGTCTTACAACCCACGGAGACCAACCCAATACCTTTCAAAAAAGGTATTGAACAATAAGTGACGGTATAAAAATTTAGACATAAACCAAATAATTTTAAACAGGAGGCCGGCTCTAAAAAGGGTCGGCTTCCTGTATCTATATGAGCGCATCACCACAGCGGCAGCAGATTGCAGCAAAACTGGAGGCCGGAGCATTCGTGAAAAGCACAACTTATGTTATCAGAGGGCGTGAACTATATCTGTTTGCGCAATACGCGAATCATTATGGAGATAAAGGTATTCGAAAAATTTTCGTTTAGTTCACAAATTGCATCTACGATTTATGACTATTTTCTACCTTTGCGACGAATTAGAACAGTCTTATTCTCACTTCACCATTAGCAATGAGCAAAGTTCACAAAATCAAGGTTTTCGCCAACGTCACACTATGGATTGTCCTGTTAGGGACGCTCGTCTTCA
>JAZUEO010000244.1:0-4515 GCA_045640205.1 Candidatus Coprenecus sp.
ATAGCCATCGAAAACTTGCGCGGACGCGAGTCACTAGCGTCCGTGCAAAGTCTTCGACCGATGAGATTTTGAGGTTTGACTGATATGGAATTTTCTTTATATTTGCGCTTGTTACGATATTTGATTAACGATAAAAGATAATATTTATGTTCAAAGGTCAACCTAAAGGTCTTTTCGCCCTTGCCCTCGCCAATACCGGCGAAAGATTCGGTTATTACACAATGCTGGCGATTTTTATGCTTTTCCTGCAGGCTAAATTCGGTTTTCAGGGTGCAGTAGCAAGTCAGATATATTCAATATTTCTCGCGCTGGTATATTTTATGCCTGTTGTCGGAGGTATTCTGGCCGACAAAATCGGATTCGGGAAATGTGTAGTGACCGGCATCATCGTGATGTTCGCGGGTTATTGTTTCCTGGCAGTTCCGACTGCCGCGGATACTTTCGGAATGATTCTGATGTTCGGCGCCCTTCTGCTGATTTCGGTCGGAACCGGTCTGTTCAAGGGAAATCTTCAGGTGTTGGTCGGGAATCTGTACGACGACCCCAAATATTCTGCAAAACGAGACAGTGCATTCAGTCTTTTCTATATGGCCATCAATATCGGTGCGATGTTCGCTCCATCGGCGGCGACTGCCATCACCAACAGATTCCTCGGCAGAGCAGGTCTGATATACAAGGCAGACATTCCCGCTCTTGCACATCAGTATCTTGACGGAACCATTGCAGCCGACAAGGTCGGGGATCTTACCGCTCTGATGGGGCAGATGCCCGGAGAACAGGTGGCCGGTATGGATTTGTCCGCCTTCTCTACATATTACATAGAGCATCTTTCGACTGCATACAATATGGGATTTGCCGTAGCCTGCATATCCCTCATCGTATCCATTCTCATTTATTTCTTCACTCGCAGCTGGTTCAAACACGCTGACGTGAATGCTTCTCAGGCCAAGGCTGCAGGAGATGCCAATTATGTGGAACTTACTCCCAAACAGACGAAAGAGAGAATCGTCGCTCTGTGTATGGTCTTTGCTGTGGTGATTTTCTTCTGGATGGCATTCCACCAAAACGGTCAGTCCCTTACCTGGTTCGCTCGTGATTATACTACCGCCACCTGCGAGGGATGGCTCCGCATAGGCTTCAATATTTGGGCTCTCGCCTTGATAGCTGTCAGCATATATACCATATTCGGTATTTTCCAAAGTGAGGGTTTGAGAAGAAAAATCATCAATATAGCAGTTACCGCTGCATTGTGGTCCGGGGCACTCGCCATTTACAAAGGGCTTCCAGTGGTTATGGATATTCAACCTCAGCTCTTCCAACAGTTCAATCCTTTCTTCGTAGTGGCGCTGACTCCCATCTCTATGGCGATTTTTGCCGCGTTGGCGGGAAGGAAATCCGAGAAATATCCGAACGGAAGAGAACCTTCCGCTCCTGTCAAAATCGGTCTCGGAATGTTCGTGGCAGCTGTGGGATATCTGATTATGGTAATGGGCTCGATAGGACAGGCTTCGCCTGCGGAATTGGCCGGAACCGTAAGTCCTGACCCCGTCGTTCCCGGATTCCTGATTTCTACATACCTCGTGCTTACTTTTGCAGAACTGCTGCTCAGCCCTATGGGTATCAGTTTTGTCAGCAAGGTGGCGCCTCCCAAGGTAAAAGGTCTTATGATGGGATTGTGGTTTGCGGCGACTGCCGTCGGTAATTATCTGAGCTCCATTCCCGGTCTTCTCTGGGACAATGTTCCACTCTGGGCCAATTGGACTATTCTTATGGCTCTCTGCGTGATAGCAGGTACCATTATGTTTGCCATGATGAAGCGCATCGAGGCTGCTACAAATTAAAAAGTCGTTTTTGGAAATGTCAGTAGCTGTTGTCGTACTGAATTGGAATGGAAGACATTTCCTTGAAGAGTATATACCTCTCCTCCTTGAACGAACCAAAGGGATAGTTCCAGGAGGGGATATGTGCCTGTACGTCGCGGACAACGGTTCTGAAGACGGAAGCGTCGAGTGGCTTGAGAGCAAGTATCCGGACGGAGAAGTGCGTATAATCCGTTTTGACCGGAATTATGGCTTTACCGGAGGGTATAACAGGGCATTTGAAATCATTTCCGAATCGGGAGTTGATTTCAAATATTATCTTCTGCTCAATTCCGATGTGGCGGTGACCGAGGGGTGGCTGGATTCTCTCGTGTCATTTATGGAATCGCATCCCAAGGCGGCCATCTGCTCTCCCAAGGTGCGCTGGCGGGATTATCCCGAGTATTTTGAGCATGCGGGGGCATGTGGAGGGATGATGGATCATTTTTATCTTCCATATTGCAGGGGCAGAATATTGTCTTCCGTTGAAAAGGATGTCGGGCAGTATGATATGTCCCCCGCGAAAGTTTTCTGGGCATCCGGGACATCATTCTTAATCAGAAGCGAGGTATGGCATTCTCTCGGAGGATTGGATGAGTCGTTTTTCGCGCATATGGAGGAAATAGATCTCTGCTGGAGGGCTATGTTGTCCGGTCGGGAAGTCTGGGTCGTCCCTGACTCTACTATATTTCACGTGGGCGGCGGTACGCTCCCGAACGATTCCCCCAGAAAACTTTATCTGAATTTCAGAAACAATCTTCTGATGATGTACAAGAATCTACCTCCACGGACCCGGACTTGGATTATGCTTGAGCGCTGGTTTATAGATATGGCTGTCGCCTGTATGTACGTACTCAAGGGGAAGGCGGAATTTGGAAAATCAGTCATCAATGCCCGTAGGGACTACAGAAAAATGAGAAACCGGGTAGCTCTTTCAGAACAGATATGCCCTGTCAAGCGACCCGGTAAATGGCTTCTGTTTAAAGCTGTTTTCGGTTAATCCAATTTGTGAATCGCAAGTCCCGAGCGTAGTTTCGGCTCGAACCAAGTGGTTTTGGGCGGCATGATATTGCCGGTGTTGGCGATATCAATGAGTTGTTTCATCGACACGGGATAGAGGGCGAACGCCGCTTTCATTTCTCCGGAATCAACTCTTCTCCTGAGTTCTCCAAGCCCGCGGATGCCCCCGACAAAGTCGATGCGCTTGGATGTCCTCAGGTCTCCGAGGTGAAGAATTCTGTCGAATATAAGGTTTGAGCATACGGTTACGTCAAGCACTCCGATAGGGTCGTTGTCATCATAAGTTCCCTTCTTCGCTGTCAGGGAATACCAGTGTCCATCCAGATACATTGAAAAATTATGCAAATGCGCCGGGGTGTAAATTCCGCTACCCTTGTCTTCGATGTCGAAATTCTCCTTGAGGGCGGAGAGAAACTCTTCCGCGCTGAGTCCGTTAAGGTCTTTGACGACGCGGTTATAATCCATTATCTTCAAATGGCTTTCAGGGAAGGCTACGGCCATGAAGTAATTATATTCTTCGTCACCTGTATGGTGTGGATTCTGATTTTTCTTTTCTTCTCCGACTCTGGCTGCCGCGGCTGTACGATGATGTCCGTCGGCTACATAAAAGGCATCGATGCCTGCGAAAATTCCGGTCAGGCGTGAGATGTCTTCATCCTTGTCGATAATCCAGAAACGATGTCCGAATCCATCTTCCGCCACGAAATCATATTCCGGTGTCGAGGCGGTGTATTCCGTTACGATGGCGTTGATTTCATCGTTATCCCTGTATGCGAAGAAGACCGGTTCCACATTGGCATTCTGGATGCGTACGTGAATCATACGGTCGTCTTCCTTATCCTTTCTGGTAAGTTCGTGTTTCTTGATGCGGCCAGTGAGATAATCTTCGACATTGGCACAGAGAACGATTCCGTACTGTGTCCTGCCGCCCATCGTCTGGGCGTAAATGTAATAGCACTCTTTGGAATCCTTGACAAGCCATCCGTTTTTCATCCACTTGCCCAGATTCTCAACGGCCTTGTCATAAACGGCACTGGAATGCTCGTCGGCGATGGGGTCGAAATCGATTTCGGGCTTGATGATATGCAGGAGCGACTTTTCTCCGGCTTCAGCTTTCGCTTCTTCGGAATTCAGGACGTCATAGGGACGTGATGCCACCTCGGATGCCAATGCCCTGGGTGGTCTGATGGCTGCAAACGGTTTTACCTTTACCATGAGTTTAACGAATCATTTATTGAGCTGGAATCTTGTACATCCGTTCGCGAAATACTCGCATATCTGGCTGGCGGCGGCCAATCCCGCATTTACATTGGCTTCCGCAGTCTCGGCTCCCTGCTTTTTCGGTGTGGCGAAGAAGCGTTTTCCGAATTTTTCCGCCATTTCTTCTGCCGCTACGGGGGCAATGTCGGTGACGTATTTCAGGTCTTCGCGTTCTGTCAGCGCTTTGATGAGTCCGGGTTCGTCGATTACTTCCTTGCGGGCGGTGTTGACGAGGCAGGCCCCTTTGGGCATTTTGCTGATAAGGTCATATCCGATGGAGCCTTTTGTCTGGTCATTGGCGGGGATGTGGAGGGACACGAAGTCGGAGGAAGAATACAACTCTTCCAAACTTGCAGCGACAGCCACTCCTTCCTTT
>JAZUEO010000245.1:0-9981 GCA_045640205.1 Candidatus Coprenecus sp.
GGCCTTTTCAGGACCGGTCTTCTTTTATTACTTTCTGGAAGAAATGGTTATGCTCCATTTTTCTTTCTGTATGGGGAAGATGTATTTGTCCATCGGACGGGGGCCGCAGGAAGCGCCACCGAGACCGAGCTGACGCAAGTCAAGGTTCAGACATATTTCCTTCCTGGGAGTGGGGAAATTGACTTTGCGTTCTTCTCCATTACGATGACGGGCTCCGTCAATATCTTCCCAAGTGTAATGGAGAGCCTGGAAGAACATCGGATTATCGGAGGAGAATCTCACCCCTTTGCCGTCTTTGCCATAGAATTCCACCCAACGCACATCACTGCGGTAACCGTTGTCCTGAGGACGGACATATTCTTCGTACATATCTGTCACGGTGGAATTGTAACGTCCGATGAAGCTGCCGCTGCAACGGTCTATGTAATTTTCTTCAGGACCGCGTCCATACCATTCCACATTTTCCAGTCCTGCATCGAGAACCATAGACATTCCCAGACGGGGAAGTGCCCTGGGCATTGTACCATAGGGTTCCACATCATTGATAAGGGTTATCGCTCCGTCACAGGCAAAATGCCAGGTCTGAATGTCCTTGAATCCCGCCGATTTCGAACCTGTCACGTTGACAAATATCTTCACATCCACGGAACCGTCACCATTTTTGGTCACATCCAGAGATTTACCGTGATATTGAGGTTGTGTAAGACCGTATGTCTTGAATGAGTCAGGATAATGGCCTTTCTGTCTCCCTCCGTTACGAAGCCAGATATCGTTATCGACAAATGCCCTCATAACTGACAGTCTGGGAGAGGCAAAAGAGCCGGCAAGAGGGGCCAGAACAGGCTTTCCACTCATTTCGAGACTTACAAGACATTTGAATTGCTTACAGAATACAGCCTTGAAGTCACCGCATTCAACCACCGTTTCAGTTTCAGTCTCTGCCACCTTGGGAACAATATTTCCATTGACGGGAGCGGCCGCGGATTTGGAAACCAAAATCTGGTCAGAGGCCACGACGTGACCTTTTTCAGCCCAGAGATTAGCATCTTTCAAAGCGAATTGGACGTTCAAGAAATATTCTTTCCCTTCCTTGTATGCATAGCCCGTTTCCGGAAGGGTTACGGAGACCTTCGAAAGGGGAGTCACTGCGGGAAGATTCCATTCTCCTCCTGCGACTTTCACACCGTCTTCGAGAAGAGTCCAGGATGCGTCGAAACGGTCGGTAGGGGTAAAGCTGAAATGATTCCACACTTCCGCGGTGCGGCCATCCTTCGAGGTTACGTCTATCTGACGGTATACGTGAGCCACCTCGATTATTTTAGGATTGGGCTTGCGGTTGGGTTGAATGACACCGTTGCAGCAGAAAGGACCGTCATTGGGAACTTCATCCCAGTCTCCGCCGTATGCATAGTACATTATGGGTTTTCCGTTTTCGTCAAATTTTCCGGTAGGTTTGAGCAATGTCTGATCCACCCAGTCCCAGATACAACCGCCGATGAAATTGTCGGTGGCGTAGATGGCTTCCCAGTATTCTTTCAAGTTACCGATGGCATTGCCCATAGCGTGCGCATACTCGCAGAGGAAGGAAGGTTTGCTCCAGTCCTTTCCGCGTTCATAAACCCAGTCGGGCTTGGGGTACATAGTCGATACCATATCGGCATCCTCATTGCCGCGCTCCCAGTGAACGGGGCGTGTAGGGTCAAGTTTCTTGATGGCGGCGATGGCATTGACGAAGTCCGGACCGTGACCGGTCTCATTACCGAGAGACCAGATTACCACTGAAGGATGGTTTCTGTAATTCATAACGTGGTTCACGTTACGTTCCACGATGGGAGTGTTCCAGTCGGGATTGAGTCCGAGGCCTTCCTCGTCGTATCCGTATTCGTGACCTTCTACGTTGGCCTCGGCCACGAGATATATACCGTATTTATCGCACAGGTCATACCAGGTATGGTGATCGGGATAATGGCTGGTACGGACTGTATTGATGTTGTGTTTCTTCATCAGAAGAATGTCGGCCATCATCTCATCGAATGAGACGGAACGTCCGTTAAGCGCGGAATGTTCGTGACGGTTGACACCTTTCAGTTTTACGGGAGCCCCGTTGATGGTGAAAATGGCATTTTTGATTTCCACTTGTTTGAAACCTACGCGTGTGGAACGGATATCGCTGCCTGATTTCATTACGAGAGTGTATAGATAAGGATCTTCAGCACTCCATAGATGAGGATTCTGCACGTTCAGAGCCCCTTCTTTTCCACTAATGGAGCCTACTTTTCTGCCACTGGCATCATAGAGAGTCGAATTGACGTTCCCTGCAGTGGAATTGACGGTCAGATTCAACTTGGCGCTCTTGCGGTCATCCGAAATCACTGTTCTCACATAGAAGTCCTCGATTCTCTTATGGGGCATACCGATAAGTGTCACGTCGCGATAGATTCCACTGAAACGGAACATATCCTGGTCTTCGAGATAAGAACCGTCGCACCAGCGGTAAACCTCCACGGCGAGAAGATTCTCTCCGCTCTTGACATACGGAGTAATGTCGAATTCGGAAGGAAGCTTCGAGTCTTCGGCATAACCCACCTTCTGTCCGTTCACCCAAAGGTAATATGCGGAATAAACACCGTCGAAACGGATGATTACGTCTCTTCCTTTCCAGTTTTCAGGTACGGTAAATGTGGTGCGATATGAAGATACGGGGTTATAATCATCGTTCTGCGTAACGACATCCCTGATAAAAGGCTGCATCTTGGCGTGGGGATATCTGACATTGGTATAACCGGGTGAGCCGAATCCACGCAGTTCCACACACGAAGGAACATCTATGATTTCCCATACGGAATCGTCATAGTCGGATTTCCAGAAATCCTTTTCCCGCATGGCGGGATCGCCACACCAACTGATTTTCCAGTTTCCGTTGAGGGATTTGACATAAGGAGTTTCGGGTTCCAATGCGTCGGTCAATGCGGCTTTCACGTCAGCCAACGGCATTGAATAAGCTCTGGCCGGCATTCTGTTGATGGAATTCACAGCCGGATTTTCCAGTTCGGGATGTGGAGTCTGGGCCGACGCGCTCAAGAAAAGAGCTGACAGAGCCAGCACAAACGTCAAAGAAATAAAGCGTTCCGTTTTCATAAGTATTTGATGAATTCTGTTAATGATTCTAAGTCTCCTACAAAACTAAACAAATAATCAATGAACTCCAAAGTTTTTTTTAATCGCAAATTAATTTCTACATTTGCAATAACTGAATGAAATGCTAATCTCTGAATCATTTTGAAATGATTCTCAATTGAATTTTTATCCTTATGTCATTAATATCAACTCTCTTTCGCCCGCTCTCTTTGGCAGTCATCCTGTCAGTGTTGATTGGATGCAGCAAGCCCACATCGGAGCCTAAGGTAAATCCCACTCCCGATCCCCAGGAACAGGAAGATCCGACGCCGGGGCCTCAGGAAGATCCGACACCCGACCCTCCTGCAGAAAAAAATTATTTCAAGGGGAATATCAAGGACGTATATGTTTTCTGTTTTGATGGCTTCGGCATCGAAATGAATATTTATTATGAGTCCGATATCGAAGACATTACTGTCACGCCAAGCGAGAGCTGGTGCAAGGCTTCGGTTCACAACGACGATGTCCAGTATATCAACCTGTATTGCTGTGAAGAATACCGGCCCACTTTCAATCCTGACGGAAGCGGAGGCTGGCTATATGCCGAACCCCGAAGTTGCACCGTCGAGTTGACTGTCGGCGATATCTTTAACAAGACATTCAAGGTATATCAGGAATGCGAGACCAGCATCATCGTTCCATTTAATCCCGTGACTCTGAATGCGGCCGGTGAATCAGTCGACGTACTCGTACAGAACAATGTATACAGTTGGTCCGCCACTACCGATGCTGACTGGCTTACTCTGAAGAAAAAAGATTCTTCCACCCTTACCGTGACCTCCGTTGCCAGATCGGATTCACAAGCCGCACCCCGCAAGGCCACTGTTACCATAGTCAACGACTATAATGAATTCACAAATACCACTTTTATCGTCGCCGATGCCGATGCCGACCTTTCGGGTGAAGATTTCGGTTACGGAGACCATTCTGACTGGGATTGACAAAAGCGTGTAAAACATAAAGAGCAACGTATATGAAAACAAGATATTTCATAATCGCGGCGACACTCCTCCTAATCGGCTGTTCCCGCACAGAAATGAACGAATCCTTCAATAGCGGCTCCGTCACGGCATTCATTGATTGCAGCGCAGGCGCGACCAAATCCATTCTTGTGGACAATCCCGGGATACGGATGGAATCCCGCTGGCAGGAAGGTGAAAGCATCGGTATATTCGGAGACGGAGGTGCCAACGTCAAGTTCAGCATCAGCGGAACAGACATATCCGAGGATGGCAAGACCGCCCGTTTCAATTCCACCTCCGGTACGCCTTCCGGAGATCTCACGGCTGTCAGCCCATACCAACAGGAGGCAGTAGCCACAGGTGGAACAATAGCCATCAATTTCCCAGCGACTCAGAGTTATATGGTAACTGACGGGATTCCCGTGCCGGACCCCGCCTCAAACATAATGCTGGGCAAAGGAAGCGCTGCCGGAGGCATTACTTTCCGCAATGCGACATCCATACTGAAGATAGGACAGGCCTTCGATACCCCTACTGTAGTCAAGTCCGTGGAGTTCAGAGACCTTTCGGGGAAGGCGGTGAGCGGAGCCATGTCTCTTTCTTACGATAACGGCTTCCCGAAAGCGGAAATCACCGGAACGGGCAGTGCCGTCACCCTGGATTGCTGCGATGGCGTTTCGCTTGAAGCGGGGCAGGTAGGTGTATTCTTCCTCATTGTGCCGCCGCGCACATACCCTGAAGGTTTCGAAATCACGTTCATTGATGAAAACGGGGCAAAGACAGTCAAAACAGTCGGTACCGCGCATGGGAAAACCCTCGAACGCAGTATAGTATATACAATCGGTGACATTTCTCCCCGGGAATACGTCGAAGGTGCCGAGAGCGAACTCAAACCCACCTCTATTCTGATGACCCCCGAGAATATGGAAAAGGTCATAATCACCGACCGTCATTTTGAAAATATCTACGATGAAAATGGGAACCCCCTCGAAAATGTTGAAGGACAACGGATTCGATGGCCGAGATACACTATGACCGTCCATAAGGATCTGAATCCCGTGAAAGGGGGTTGGATGGTGTTTGGGCAGAGCTCCGATGAACTTCCCGGCGGCGCAGTTTACAAAATCTCTTTCTGTAACAAAAAGAATGAAGATTATTTCGATGTTGTGGCAATACCCGAACCCAACCCTGCCGCTGCCTTTGAGAAAATAGTTGTCGGCGAAGAAATGGTAGACGGCTCCGGTGAGATAGTCGAAGAAAACGGCGTACCTCTCGATATCGCCTCCTATGTCAAATCCGTCGTGGACGAAAGTGGCAACGAACACTATTTCAGAACGGATGCCTCCGGCAGCCTCACATTAAGTGAAGCGGAACTCCAAAGTATGGTGGATGCCGCCACCAAGGCCAATAAGGGGCATTCCCATACCTTCCATTCCCCGCAGTTGAGCGGTAACCTCAAGTCCGACAACGCTGAACTTGCCATCGGGGCATCAATGTCATTCAACACCCGTCTGGCCTTGGGGGTTATGCAGGGCGAACTGCAATATGTCTATCTGACCGTAAATCCACAGATTACCGTTTCCGAAAGCCTCACCATCAAGTCGGAAATCTCGCTGGAAAAGAGTTTCAGACTGTTCACCATCACCACCCATCCTATTCCGATTACCCCCGCTATAGCAGTAGTGATCGAAATAGTATTCAACGCAAAACTCGGTATAAGCGGCAATATCCAAATAACCGCCACGGGGAAATGCACCGCTGACCTCGGTACTTACTCAGTGTCCTACAACAGCGGCGACGGAGTGATTCTTCGCAGCAAGAATCAGCTCGAATACGTTCCCGGAAGTTTCGATATGGATCTTTCGGGAATCGAGGGCTCAATCACCGCCAACGCTACCATCGGTGCCAGGACATCAATGACGATATGGGGTCTCTGCGGGGTCGGGGTTTATTCGGACTACACTCTCAAATGCGGATTTTTCGCCAGTAACGGCGGCAAATACTGGAAGAAATTCGCGCTGCAGCCCGAAGTTGAATTCACACCGGTACTTTCCTCATATTTCTACACGCACAAGTTCGAGGACTTGACGGCAAAAATCGACTTGGATCCTATCTGGGAGAAGTACGTGATTCCGACATCTTCTTCGTCAGTCACCCCGAATTTCACCATGAGTGAGAATTATTATGATTTTGAATTGGACGAAGAAAACTTGATTCAGATGCGACTGCCTATAGGTATAAGCGGAATCAAGTATAAAATAGAGCTTGAAGGCGAATGTTACAGGGATCTTGACGTGGTGCTTCTTGTCTATACGGGAAGCGGCATCCAATACACTCCCGCAGATCCTTCTGTCGGTCCAAACGTACTCGACAAGTTCCGCGCCATCGGCTACGAACATCTCTTCAGGTTTGCCTATATGTGCGACAAGAAACTTTTGGGAGTTTCCGAGAAGCCTGACCAGGTTCTGGAAGTTGGAACGTACAAGGCCGACAGCGAGTCTGAAACATTCGAAGGCACAGCCACCGGTTCATTCCGCAGCCAAACAGCTTACGGTGTCGTTCCCGCCATCCGCATCGGTAACAGCTACCATATAATCAATTATGGCAGCTCGTCCAATTATTATAATCCGTTCTATTTCTACGACCTGCCTGATTGAGAACCCGGTTTGAACAGAATCACTTGCTCGTGACGATGCAGACAGGCCCCGTGATTCCTGACTGCTGAAGGGGAGCGTTTCCTCCCGGATTCATGTGGGTCCAGGTGCCTCTTTCGTTTTCGGGAAGTCTGCTGTCTCCGATGAGGCGGTTAATCCAATTGTTGGTCAAGTCTATCTGGAGTGTGTTTTCCCCTTCGTGTACGAATTCTGTAATATTGAGTTTGTATGGTGCAGTCCATACGCCGCCTGCGTACTGTCCGTTCACTTTGATCTTTCCGGCGACCATCACCTTGCCAAGAGAAAGTTCCACGAGTTTCGCGGAAGTGTCGTCAAGGAAGAAAGTAGTGGTGTAGTGCGCCGTTATCTCAAAGATTTTGAAATTATCCTGCATCGACAAATAAGTTACACATTGGCATATATATTGAAGTGACAACTTTTGAAAACCCTAATAGAAAAAAACAATGAAAAGTTTACAGATAGCTCTCGTAGCACACGACGGAAGAAAAGAAGAATTGCTGACCTGGGTAAAATTCAATGCCGGTCTTCTTTCGCAGCATCACCTCTATGCCACGGGAACGACAGGACGACTCATCGAGGAAATCACCATAAAAGAAGACGAAACCACATCCACCCCATTCAAAGGGAAAATCACAAGACTTCTGTCAGGACCCCTGGGAGGTGACCAGCAGATAGGCGCCATGATAGCCGAGCGCAAAATCGATATGCTCATCTTTTTCTGCGACAATCTCATAGTCCAGGGTCATCAGAATGACGTATCGGCACTTACCAGACTGGCATCCCTGTACAACATAGCCTTCGCCACCAATAGGACTACAGCCGATATGCTCCTCACGTCAGCACTTCTGAATGACCCGGCATACGAAATACAAATTCCTGAATGCATAGCCAACTATGCCAACAGGACATTGAAAAAATAGAAATACGTGTCGATAAATAGAGGATAAACTTGGAAACTTCTTAGAACCTGTCCTTTCTCTATTCCCGTGTTCTTGAATCGACTATTATAGTTACGGGACCGTCATTTACAAGCGCACATTGCATATCAGCGCCGAACACCCCTTTCTGAACGGGACGTCCGGCTGCATCAGACAGATATCGGCAGAACTGTTCATATAGGGGAACGGCCACGTCATGTCCGGCGGCCCGTATATATGACGGACGATTACCCTTCCTTGTAGATGCGGTCAGCGTAAACTGCGACACGGCAAGGAGTTCTCCATCAACATCGACGACACTTCGATTCATCACTCCGTCATCGTCATCAAAAATACGCATCCCGGCCGTTTTCGCAGCCAGCCACCTGGCATCTTCTTCGGTGTCACCGTTTTCTACACCCACAAGGATAAACAGTCCTTTGTGAATGGCGCTTACTGTCTCGCCACTGATTGAGACAGAGGCCTCCACGGCCCGTTGGATTACAAGTCTCATCGTACATCTTATATCACAAAGATATGAAAATGATTTCACTTTCCTTTCTGTGAAGGAAGAGATTTTTTCTAAAAAAGTAGTATCTTCGTCAGAAAATACCACTGCTATCCGGTAATCCAAAATATTCTCATATACAGTATGAAATCTACAGTTGAAATTCTCATCGCATCTGCAATGATGCTCCTTGCTGTTTCCTGCAACGGCAATGCTCATAAAACGGGGCAAATCAGAACATCCGTCTCCGAAGTGGAGACTGGATTCCACAATGTACCTGATGACGTCCGCATCGGAGTGTACTGGTATTGGCTTGACGGCAATGTATCAAAAGAAGGTGTCATCCAAGACCTTCACGCGATGAAAGACGCAGGCATAGGCCGCGCGTATATAGGAGACATAGGGGGAGAAGGACCGGTGAACGGTCCTGTCGCATTCCAGTCGGACGAATGGTGGGACGTGGTTCACACCGCCCTTAAGACGGCCTCGGAATTGGGCATAGACATAGGAATGTTCAATTCTCCGGGATGGAGCCAGTCCGGAGGGCCTTGGGTAAGCGAAGACCAGTCAATGCGCCGTGTAGCATTCAAGGACACCCTCATCAAGGGCAACGGAACACCCGGAAGCATAACTCTCCCGGACGTTCCCACACATAGAATCATAAAGGCTTTCGCATATCCTGCGATAAAGGAAACCTGTAAAGAATGGACTCTCAATACCGAAGGTTCTTCCAATAGCCGATATTCCATCCGTCTCAATACCGGCATAACTATGACCGCACGCTCCCTTATGGTTACAAGCGACGATGATATCGAAGGCTGGGCCAGCATTTCCAAAGGTGACGAAGTCCTCAGGAAATTCTACTTCAACCGCAGTAACCACACCATCCACGTGGGCTTCATTCCTTCTGCATATCAGATAGTTTCCCTGCCCGATGTGGAAGGGAACGATTTCACTTTTTCCATCGAGACACAGGATAAAGGTCTTCTCAGAATCGCCCTCAGTGATGTTCCGTATATGGAAGATTACGCAGAGAAATCGTTCGCCAAGATGTTCCAGAGCACTATACCTCCCTGGGATTTCTATATGTGGGACACTCAACCAGTGTCAAACGGTGCCAAGATTGACAGCAAGTCCGTCATCGACCTTTCCGATTTTATCTCCGCTGACGGCAGAACCATCGAATGGAATGCTCCGGAAGGAGAATGGACAGTAGTGACAGCATATGCCGTCACTACGGGTGCACTCAATGCTCCGGCCGTTCCTGCCGCGACAGGACTTGAGGCGGACAAGATGAGCAAGGAACACATCCGCGCCCATTTCGATGCATATACTGGAGAAATTCTCCGCCGCATTCCCGCTGAAGACAGGACGAGTTTCAAGTTCTCCATCTTGGACAGTTACGAAATGGGTGGCCAGAACTGGACTGATGGTATGGCGGAAGAATTCGAGCAGGTCTATGGTTATGATATGCTCCGTTTTCTCCCCGTACTGCAAGGCCATATAGTCGATAGCGAAGAGGAATCCGAGCGTTTCCTTTGGGATATGAGAAGGATTGTGGCCGACAAGGTGGCATATGACTATGTGGGAGGTCTGAAGGAAGTAAGCAATGAACACGGCCTGCAGACATGGCTTGAAAACTACGGCCACTGGGGTTTCCCCGGAGAATTTCTCCTTTACGGTGGTCAGAGTGACGGCGTCGCCGGAGAATTCTGGGCAGGAGAAGAAGGCCGCCTTGAAGG
>JAZUEO010000246.1:0-2415 GCA_045640205.1 Candidatus Coprenecus sp.
GGAAACGACGACAGCAGTTTCATCATCGAGATGCAGATAATCGAGCAGGAATTCTTCAGGCAGAGAACCGTCCTCTATGCCTCCACCCTTATCTCCCATCTGGCGGAGAAAGGAAACAGATGGGACTATGAGCTCAAACCACCCTACGTGATATCGGTGATAGACTTCAAACTGAACGACATCGTCCCCGATGACTGCATATCGCATTATGTTTCGAAGGAATGCCAGACGGGAGCCATACTTCCCGGTGCACCTGAGTTTTTCTTTCTGGAACCGCGGAGATTCAAGAAAAAAGAGGACGAATTGAAAACATATCAAGAAAAATGGCTATTTTTACTGCGCAATGCGAAGTCTCTTTCGGTCATACCTGAAACTTTTTCCGGAGACAAGGCGTTCGACGCATACTTCAGCGCCTCGGAAACTGCGAATATGACCAAAGAGGAGCGCATCTTATATGACCAGGCTATGATAACGAAAACAGATATCGAATACGGCAAACTCTACAGTTACAAGAAAGGACTCGCCAAGGGTCTGGCTGAGGGTGAAGCCAAGGGTGAAGCCAAGGGCCGGGAAGAAGCTCAAAGAGAGTTGGCAATGAAAATGCTGCTCAAAGGCATGTCTGTTTCTGAGATTTCCGATTTGACCGGAATGCCTGCTGAAGACCTGGAAAAATTGAAGAACTAAGAAGATTTTGCCAGACATGTAGCAGGACAGGCTCTTCCGCCACAGAAACGCAGCATCCTGAAAAGCATCCGTCAGCAGGGCTTTGCCGAAGGCGTCACGCAGCCCTGAAGACGGATGCTTTCAGGATGCAATTCAGGATGGACAAGTTATTATCTGTTCCCGGAGGCCTTGTTTACGAAATCACGGAATATGGGGAGGAAGGTGGTGTCACCACTGGCTATGAATAATTCCGGATGGAATTGAACTCCCATTATGGAGTTTCCTTCGTATGCTTCAACTATTCCGTCTCCGGCGTGGGCGGAAACCTTGAGCCCTTTTCCGGGAGTTTTGACAGCCTGATGATGAAAACTGTTGACCATTACGGAATCGACACCGAGCAGTGCGTGGAGATGTGTGTCCTTCTCGATGAAGAGCATATGGGTGTTGTGACCATTGGTGGTATCAATTTTGTGCTCGCCGATCTGGGAAGGAATATCCTGATAGAGGGAACCTCCGCAGGCTATATTCAAAATCTGTTCACCACGGCATATTCCCAACAGCGGAATGCCTTTTTTCCTGGCGGCATTCAGTAGAAGAAAGTCGCTTGTGTCACGGAAAGAGTTGAATTTGACAGTTTCATTCCAGATTTTTTCACCATAGTAAGCCGGATTTATATCCTCTCCACCTACCATAATGAGGCCGTCGATTTTGTCTATCAAGGCATTAGCTTCTCTTTCGGAACGGACCATCGGCAGCATAACGGGTACCCCTCCTGCGCGGAATACGGAGGTGAACATCGGACTGGTCATTTTGTAGTTTTCCGGGTTTCCACAGGGGGAAATGCCTATCGTAGGCTGCTCATTCGTACCTGAAATGCATCCCGAAATGAATCCGATGGAGGTAATCAGGGCGATAAATGTTATGGAAATGGAATGCTTCATATTTCAAAACATCTTATTGGCGTACTGTTTTTTTCTCTTTCAAATGCAAATTTAAGGCATACTAACCAGAAATCCTATCTGATTACCCCGATTTTTGTTGAACTGCGAAAAGTAGTTCATTAGAACAAATAATGGCTTAGCGATTCAAAAGTTCTGTCAAGTGTGGATTATTGATTTGATTTTATTAAATTTGCTTTTGAGAAATCATTAATACATTGCGAAAATGAAAAAAGCAGTCTTGACATTAGTTTACCTTACATTTTTGTCTCTTTCTTCTGGGGCTCAGGAGTTTTTTCTCGAAGCGGAAACTTTCAAGGATAAGGGCGGCTGGTCGGTGGACCAGCAGTTTATCGACCAGATGGGTTCGTCATATCTCATCGCCCACGGAATCGGTGTTCCTGTGCCGGATGCAGTTACCCCGATTTCAGTTTCTGAGGGAGGTGTCTATCACGTATATGTCAGGACTTTCAACTGGACCTCTCCCTGGTGTGAGACCGATGGAGCGGGTGCGTTCACGGTTAAAATCAATGGGAAAAAACTGAAAAACGTGCTGGGTGTTACAGGTACGGCCTGGGAATGGCAGTATGCCGGTGAAACCAAACTGAAAAAAGGTGAAAATACCGTAGCTCTGTCTGACTTGAAAGGCTTCGACGGGAGGTGTGATGCTGTATGGATTACACCTGACAGGAATAGTGTACCTCCTACCTGTGTGAAGGAATTGGATGCCTTCAGACGCAGGGTCGGTGCCATTACGACAGTTAGGGAGAAAGATGCTGAAAAGTCGGAGGCCAAGCGGTCTTAGGAAGACAAC
>JAZUEO010000247.1:0-9095 GCA_045640205.1 Candidatus Coprenecus sp.
GAGGGACTGCCGGGCGGCAGGCTATCCTTCCATTATCCCCTGAATCTTGAGATGCTTTAAGGGAGTCCACATCCGCATTCCGCTTAAATGATACCCCGGATGCAGGAAGAAGCGGACGGAAGTTCCTGCGGGATACTCGTCGCAGACGCCCTTGGCGGTGCGATTAAGGAGTGCGGCTTGGCCGGACTACGCAGCGAGTGCAAAGTTGTTTTCGCCAGTTATGGCTTGAAAGTTCAGATTTACGAGCCTCCTTTCAACGCTCGACGTGCTTACCTCCCTGCATCAGATGCTGTCAAAACCAAAACATCCCCAGAAAAGTAGTCCGCAAAAGTATGCAATTATTTCATTTTACCAAATTTTCTGTGAGAGGAGGAGAAGGGCGAGGCCGATGACGCTCAGGGTGATGACAGGTTTCCATATCCATTTGACCCAGCGGCTATAGGGAATGCGGGACATTCCCAGTACCGCCATCAGTACTCCGGAAGTGGGGGTAATCATATTGGTGAAGCCGTCGCCGAACTGGAAGGCGAGAATCATTGACTGGCGGGAGACTCCTATGAGGTCGGAAAAGGGTGCCATTATGGGAATGGTGATGGCGGCCTTGGCGGTGGCGGAAGGGATGAACAGATTGATGACAGTCTGAATGCCATACATAAGGGTGAGGCAGGCGGAATGGCCGGTTCCATTCATTGATGATGCCATTGAGGAAAGCAGGGGCTCTATGATATGGCCGTTCTGCAGGAGAATGACGATTCCGGAAGCGAATCCGACGATGAGGGCGGCAGAAAGAATGTCCTTCATCCCTGTCATAAATTCTCCTGCGAGGGCGTTGGGTCTTTTGCCTGCGGCCATTCCCGAGGCGATACCGAGTCCCAGAAAGAGTGCCGATATTTCGGGAAGATACCATTCGAAGCAGAGAACTCCGATAATCAGCCAGACGATGGTGAACCCAAGGAGATTCAGTATGTAAAAGTGGAGGGAGCGGCGTGTCGTCGCGAATCCGGACAAGGCGAACAGGGCGCTTACGCTCCATAGAAGCCAGGGCGCCGGCTTCAGTTCTCCGGCCAGATGAAGGCGGCAGTCCCGGGAGAAGAACGCGGAGAACAATACCATTGCCGCAAGGCAGAGGATGAAGGAAATGAATGCGGAGCGGCTGCGGGCGGATTCCGTGGTCAGCTCATCCGTGGAAGTCCTATTCCTCCAGAAGGCATCTGCCTCGTACATCAGGGAACGTTCGGGACGCTTGCGGATGCGGGAAGCATAGACAAGTACTGCGGCTATGGTCAGCAGGGTGAGTATTGCCCAGCAGATGAATCGGTATCCTATGCCCGAAAACAATGGAACTTCCGCCATTCCCTGGGCTACACCGATGGTAAAGGGATTCAGGAATGCTCCGGCGAATCCTACGTGGGCAGCGACATAGACCATACAGACTCCGGTGATGGAATCATATCCCATAGAAATGGCCAGAGGAATAATCAGAGCCACGAAGGGTATGGTCTCTTCGCTCATCCCGAATACCCCTCCGAAAAGGGAAAATATAAGCATTGTGAGGAATGTAACAATATTGTTAACCCCGAGTTTTTTCACTAAAGGATTCTTTTCGGCATTTTTCGTCCATTTCAGAAAAGCGATGATTCCGGCATCTACGGCGCGGGATGAATTGATTATCTGAAATGCTCCTCCTATGACCAGAATGAATATGATGACGCCCGCCTGTTTTACGAATCCATCATAAAGTGCGGAGAAAATCTGCCAGGTCTGTGGCGTCGCGCCCGGAACGATGCAAGTGGCCGCGGCGCATAGAAGCAGTACTGCGGCGATGATGACGTATGTGTTTGGGAACTCCCTTTTGCGAGTCATAATCTATGATACTTTTGAAAAAACATCCTTCCCGGCCCGGGCGCTGAGGTAGATGTCACGGGCAATGAGATGGATGAAGTATGCGATATACAGTGCCTGAATACCGATTTTGTCTCCGATGACAAACCAGACGAGGTAGAAGCCTACGACAGCCCATACCATACTGTTTCTGATGGCGATTGAAGCTGTGGCTCCGATGAAGATGCCGTCCCAGATGAAGGCGAGACAGCTGAAGAGCGGCATCAGTGTCAGCCAGATGAGGAAGGGGCGGGAGGCTTGTATGACATCGTATTCATTGGTCATCAGCCTGACAAGCCATTCTCCTCCGGCGGCATATACGGCAGTGGAGAGTATCACTATGCCTGCGCACCATTTGAAAATCAGTTTGACGGCATAGGTAAGTGACGGGCGGTCGTTCGCTCCGATATATCTCCCCACAAGCGCTTCCCCTGCGAAGGCAAACCCATCGGTGAAATAGGAGTACAGCATCAGGAGTTTCATCATTATGGAGCTGACTGCCAGCTGGATATCTCCGAAACGGGCGGCGATGGTAGTGTATCCGCAGTATATGGCCATAAAGCAGAGAGCCCTCAGGAAAAGGTCTCCGTTCATCTTGAAATAGGGTTTCATTTCCGAAATCCGGACATCACGCCGGGGATTGATATGTATGAAGAGACCCTTGTATCTGATACAAAGCAGAATGATGGAAAGAATCAGCCCCGAGTACTGGGCGATTACTGTGCCGAGGGCGATTCCTGCGAATCCCATCGGAGTATAAAGCCCGAGCCAGATGCTGGCTGCTACGTTCACCACGTTTACGCTTATGTCCACCGCCATCGGACTTATAGTGTTCTGCATACCGATGAACCACCCCTTGAATGCCATCAGAGACAGGGTGGCGGGTGCTGCCCATACTCTGATGAAAAAGTATTGCCGTGAAAGGCTTTCCACCTCCGGGGTGCAGTCGATGAAGAGGAAGGCGAACTCGACGAATATCCATTGTATGGCTATAATCAGCACTGCCGATGCCGCTGAAGTGGCGATTCCCCGGGTGAGGTGGGTCATCGTCTCGCGGAGGTCCCTGCGTCCGTAAGCCTGGGCTGTAAGCCCCCCTGTCCCGACTCTTAGGAATGAAAACCCCCAGTACAGGAGGTCGAAGAGCATTGAGCCTACGGCAATGGCACCGATGGCGGCGGCATTGCCGAGTCTGCCGGCCACTGCTATGTCGGCCATTCCCACCAGCGGCACGCTGATGTTGGCAAGGATGCTTGGTATGGCCAGTTTGAGAATTCTTCTGTTCATCGTTCTGCCTGCCGGTATTTGGTCTCCTCTTCGAGCATTCCGAGGTAGGAATTGTATCGTTCCGGTGAAATCACCCCGCTGTCCACGGCTTCCTTTACGGCGCAGTGAGGCTCGTGTGTGTGGGTGCAGGGCTTGTACCTGCATTCGTCCATTACGCGGAGCATTTCGGGGAAGTAAAGTGACACTTCTTCAGCTTTCATATCTATCAGACCGAAGCCTCTGATTCCCGGAGTGTCTATCAGATATCCACCACCCTTTATGGGGTATATTTCGTAGAAAGTGGTGGTATGACGTCCCTGAAGGGTGCTGAGGGATATTTCCGAGATTTTAGGCTCCAATGTCGGGTCGATGGCTTTCAGCAGGGAGGATTTGCCCACACCCGAAACACCGGATAAAAGCGTCAGCCCCCCGTCGCAGAGAAAATTTCTGACCCGGTCTATTCCTTCATTCTTCCATACGGACGTTTCCATAATGTCATATCCGGCTCCACCGTACACTTTCAGGAAATATTCTTTCAGGTCATTGAACTCAGGCCCATAGAGGTCTGTTTTATTGAGAATGATGGTGACGGGAACCTTATATGCTTCGCAGGTGACCAGAAAGCGGTCGATGAAAGGCCATTTGGTCTCCGGGAAATCGAGGGTGACCACCAGGCACGCCCTGTCAAGATTCGCTGCGATTATGTGGCATTCACGCGAGAGGTTTACGGATTTTCTGATGATGTAGTTTTTCCGGGGAAGTACCTTGATGATGGCGGCCACCGCAGAGGAGTCTTCCTCCGCTTCATATTCCACGATGTCTCCTACGGCCACAGGATTTGTAGTGTGCAGGCCCTTGAGTCTCATCCTTCCGCGAATGACGGCAGGAAAGGGATTCCATTCAGGAAGTTCGGAAAGCAGATAATCCTTCCCGGTATTCTTAATGACTGTCGCCGTACCTTTTTTCACGGTGCGAAAATAATAAAAAAGATGTACTTTTGCCTTTTGAAAGCTATTTGAGATTATGAAATCACTTGACGATATTTTTGATGCTGTCCGTAAGGGAATTGACTCACGTTCCCTGAAGGCCGAACCTGCCGGTTTATATGAGCCTATAGACTACATAGTGTCGATAGGCGGCAAACGGATAAGGCCGGCACTCTGCCTGCTGACATATTCTCTGTTCAAGGATGAATTGGATGATTCCGTCCTGACCCCCGCACTTGCTTTGGAAATTTTCCACGCTTTCACACTTCTGCACGATGACATTATGGACAAGGCCGATATGCGGCGCGGCCACGAGACAGTGCACAGGAAGTGGAACGAGAACACCGCGATACTTTCAGGTGACGTAATGTCCATCAAGGCCTATGAGTGGTTGTGCCACGCCGGGGTGGAGAAACTTCCGGCTGTTCTGGACCTCTTCAACCGTACCGCGTCCCAGGTCTGTGAGGGACAGCAATACGATATGGATTTCGAAGATATCCCGGCAATACCGATGAAGGACTATATCATGATGATAGGGCTTAAGACCTCCGCGCTCATCGCCTGTGCAGCCAGGATGGGGGCCATTCTGGCGGGGGCGGACAAGAAATCGGCCCAGGCCCTGTATGATTACGGCTGGATGCTGGGAATAGCTTTTCAGATTACCGATGATTATCTGGATGTCTATGGAGACTCGAAGGTCTTCGGAAAAAATACAGGCGGTGATATAACGAACAATAAGAAAAGCTGGCTTCTGGTCGAATCACTTTCCCGCGCTTCGGTGCAGCAGCGGGAGAAGATTTTCAAAATAATGGAAATGCCCGCATCGGAGGCTCCAGAAAAGATAAAGCTGATGATGGCTATATATGATGAACTCGGAATCCGCCATCTTGCGGAAATGGCCATAGAAGAGTATTATAACCGTGCATTATATGCCCTGAAACCGCTCAATCTTTCCGAAGCCGGGTATGCCGGACTCAAAGAGTACGCCGTCAGAATAACCTATCGTAAAAAATGATGGAAAGGAAAATGGAAAGCATTCCTGAAATAATGGCTCCGGCCGGATGTTTCGAATGTCTGATGGCCGCCGTTCAGGGAGGTGCCGGTTCTGTTTATTTCGGAGTGGAGAATCTCAATATGCGCTCCCATTCCGCTAACAATTTCCTCTTGGGCGATCTTCCTGAAATCGTCAGAATATGTTCCGAAAACGGCGTGAGGAGTTATCTCACTCTGAACATAACTTTGTATAACGAGGACCTGGAACGTGCATACCGCACTCTCGATGCAGCTGTTGAAGCAGGTGTGTCAGCCGTCATAGCTTCAGATATGGCTGTGATAACCTATGCCCGCAAGATAGGTCTCGAAGTTCATATCTCGACACAGTTGAGTGTCTCCAATATAGAGTCTCTCCGCTTCTATGCTCAGTTCGCGGATGTCATAGTTCTGGCTCGTGAACTCAATATGGGGCAGGTGAAGCAGATATCCGAAACCATCAGGAAGGAAAACATCTGCGGCCCTTCCGGAAAGCAGGTTCGAATCGAGATGTTCTGTCACGGAGCCCTGTGTATGGCCGTGTCAGGGAAATGCTACCTCAGTCTCCACGATAACGGTCATTCCGCCAACAGGGGGTCCTGTATGCAGATGTGCCGTCGCGGATATGAGGTCACAGACCTTGAAACAGGAAACCGTATGGTCATAGACAACAAGTACATTATGTCTCCGAAGGATTTGTGCACCATAGGATTTCTCGACGTAATACTGGATGCAGGGGTTTCTGTCCTTAAGATAGAGGGGCGTGCCCGCAGTGCCGAGTATGTGAAGACTGTGGTGGAAGCTTATCGTGAAGCTGTGGATGCGGTTTATGGCGGCACTTATTCCGACGGATTGAAAGAATCACTCAAGACCCGTCTGGCGACCGTCTTCAACCGCGGCTTCTGGGACGGTTATTACCAGGGGGCCAGACTCGGGGAATGGTGCAATATCTACGGGAACAGCGCGACTACGCGCAAGCAGTATATCGGCAAGGTCAATAATTATTTCTCGAACATAGGAGTGGCTGAAATCAAGGTGGAGGCCTGCCCTATTGCCGTAGGCGAACATATGATGATTATCGGGCCCACTACGGGCGTCCTGGAGTTCGACATCCCTGAAATCAGGGTGGACCTTGTTCCGGTGCAGACGGCGCGGCAGGGGGTGGCGTGTTCCATACCCGTCCCGAAGAAACTGCGCAGGGCGGACAAGGTATTTATCGTCCGGCAGGTGCCGGTGCCCAAGTACGGTGAAATAATAAGGTGAGAAACTATCAAGATTCAGAAATCAATGCAGACTACAAAAGTATTTATGGTGAAGCCTGTCCGTTTCGGGTTCAATAATCAGGCGGTGGAGGACAGTTCCTTTCTGAAAAAAAGATTCGGGGAGAACATTCAGGAAAATGCCCTCAGGGAATTTATGTCCGCTGTCTCCCTGCTCAAGGCTAACGGGGTCACGGTGGTTATGGCAGAGGATACCGTAATTCCCCATACTCCCGATTCCTTGTATCCACGCGGATGGTTCTCGACCCATAGGGACGGGACACTTGTCATATATCCGATGGCTATGGCTAACCGCAGGGCGGAGCGCAGCAGCGAATTCATCGATGCCACACGTCAGAATTTCTCCATCAGGAGAGTGGTGGACCTGACGCATTGGGATGTGGAGGAACAGTATCTCGAAGGAACGCAAAGCATGGTTCTGGACAGGGATGCCAAAATCGCATACGCCTGTCGTTCGCCCCGCACTTCCGAGAAGGTTCTCTCTGATTTCTGCAAACAGATGGGATATTCATCCGTGGTCTTCGATGCCGTGGACCGGTCCGGTAATCCGGTCTGCCATACCAATAGGATGCTGTTCCTCGGGAGCGGGTATGCACTCGTGTGTCCTGATGCCGTTTCATCACAGCAGGACCGCGATGCTCTGATGCAGGCATTGGGAAGGGACGGAAGGACGGTGGTAAATGTTTCTATGGAGCAGATGGAACATTTCGTGACCGACGTCGTGGAATTGGGAAATGTCTCAGGCAGGAAGTTTCTGATAATGTCCGGGACTGCCCGAAAGAACCTTTCTTCAGAGCAGGCACGGATTCTCAGTGTCAGATGCCGCATTCTTTCTCCGGAACTGGACTATATCGAGAATGTCGGAAGAGGATCTGCCGGCAGTATGGTGGCGGAACTTTTCTAACAAGTTTCCGGAAAGGGAATTCGTTCCTTTTCGTTCAAAATCAAGAGAATAATATTTTTTTATTCGAAATAATAACTATCTTTGCAGCCCGTCAAATTTTGTCGGGATTAATGTAAAGTTAAGATTAACAATTATTTATGCCAACAATTCAACAGTTAGTTCGCAAAGGACGCGAGGTGCTCGTAGAAAAAAGCAAATCTCGCGCGTTGGATGCTTGCCCTCAGAAGAGAGGTGTGTGTGTGCGTGTTTATACCACCACTCCCAAGAAGCCTAACTCGGCTATGCGTAAGGTAGCCCGTGTAAGACTTACCAATCAGAAAGAGGTCAACGCATACATCCCCGGTGAGGGCCACAACCTTCAGGAACACTCCATCGTGCTTGTTCGCGGCGGTCGTGTGAAGGACCTTCCCGGTGTACGTTATCACATCCTCAGGGGTGCGCTGGATACAGCTGGCGTGGAAGGTCGTCTTCAGGGACGTTCTCTCTACGGAGCCAAGAGGCCCAAGGCCAAGAAAGCAGCCTCTAAGTAGTCATCTATTATCAATCAACATTTAAAGAGAGTTTAAAATGAGAAAAACGAAGCCTAAAAAGAGGATTCTACTTCCTGATCCTAAATTTCACGAAGTATCTGTAACACAGTTCGTGAATAATCTTATGCTCCAGGGGAAGAAGAGTATCGCGTATTCTATTTTTTACGATGCCATCGATTTGGTAGGCGAGAAGATGAAAGATTCTGAACAGGCTCCTCTCGATATTTGGAAGAAAGCACTTGAAAACATTACCCCTCAAATCGAGGTAAAGAGCCGCAGAGTCGGTGGTGCGAACTTCCAGGTTCCTACAGAGGTGCGCCCGGAAAGAAAAGTTTCGCTCGCTATGAAGAATATGATCGTCTTCTCCCGCAAACGTTCCGGTCACACCATGGCTGAAAAGTTGGCAGCAGAAATAATGGCGGCTTATAACTGTGAAGGTGCCGCGTATAAGAGAAAGGAAGATATGCATAAGATGGCAGAGGCCAACAAGGCATTTGCCCACTTCCGTTTCTAAAAAGTGTCATAGGGTAATATCAGAATGGCGAGAGACTTAAAATATACCAGAAACATTGGAATCATGGCCCATATCGACGCCGGTAAGACCACGACATCCGAACGTATTCTTTTCTACACGGGAAAGACACACAAAATGGGTGAGGTTCACGACGGCGCCGCCACTATGGACTGGATGGTTCAGGAGCAGGAGAGGGGCATTACCATTACTTCTGCCGCCACCACCGCGTTCTGGCATTATAATGATGAAGTTTATCAAATCAATCTGATAGACACTCCGGGTCACGTGGATTTTACGGTAGAGGTGGAAAGGTCACTCAGGGTCCTTGACGGGACTGTGGCTACCTTCTGTGCCGTAGGTCGCGTACAGCCTCAGTCTGAAACCGTTTGGCGTCAGGCTGACAAATACAGAGTACCGAAAATCGCATACGTAAACAAGATGGACCGTGTAGGTGCTGACTTCCTCGCAGTTGTCGAGGAGATGAAGACCAAGCTCGGTGCACACGCAGTTCCTATCTGTATCCCTATCGGTGCAGAGGACAAGTTCAAGGGTATCATCGACCTTCTCGACATGAAGGCTATCATGTACCATCCGAACTCTGAGGAACTCGTAAACTATGATATCGAGGAGATCCCTGAGAACTATCTCGACGAGGCTACACTCTGGCACGACAAGCTCGTGGAGGCTGCAGCTGAGTGCGACGAGACT
>JAZUEO010000248.1:0-8849 GCA_045640205.1 Candidatus Coprenecus sp.
ATTTTTTGTCAACTGCAAAGACGATCCTGTCGTCCACTATATGAATTCTGTCCTTTTGGACTCGGCTTTGACCGCCGGAGGCATCGAGCATAAATACCTGCAGTACGATACAGGCAAACACGGCTTCGGGGTCAGCGACTACTACGGAAGTCCTGAATCGCGGCAGTGGAGGAATGAATTTTTGGAATGGCTTGGAACTTTATCTTTCCAGCCCTGATGAACCTTTGTGCGAAGAAGTTTCAGAAAATGCGAAAAAGGATGACCGATACGTATTATACGGTCATCCCTTATGTCGTGCTCGGGACGGGAATCGAACCCGTACGGGCATCGCTGCCCACGGGATTTTAAGTCCCGCGTGTCTACCTATTCCACCACCTGAGCCGGACGTCGCAAAGATACAGTCTTTTTGAATAATTTCAAATTCAATCAGTTTTCAATAGGCGGCCTGAGTCTGAAATCATAGTTCTGATTTCAGAAACGAGGGGTAGCCCTTCGTTCGAAATGAGTTTTTCCAGAGGAATGTGAAGCCGGAAACACCAGTGATGGTTCGGATTCGCGGGCTGATTTATTCTCTCGGCATCGCGCTCGGTTCTTCTCAGCGATTTGTCTGCTGCCAGCCAGTCCTGGATGGGAAATATCGCCAGCATAGAGGGCGAATCCAAAAATCCGCTCAATATCCTGCGACATTCCTCCGGCTCCGGGTCTTCGTGTGACTGCATTCTCAAGGTATCCATATCGTGACTGGAAGTGGCGCAGACACTCAGGTATTTCCATTCACCTTCCTGCTCCATACCCTTCATTTTGAGAGACAGTATTTTCTCGTGTTCCATAACCACCGGAACGCAGTCGGGAACCATTCCCAAATCTTCTCCGCAAGCGAGCATACCTGTGGAGGAAAGCAGTTCAGGAAGTTTCTTCATAGCATTCTTTTTCCAGAATTCATCGTGGCGGTGGAAGAAAAAGTCATTATACATATCACCGAAAACCTGTTGCTGCCACATCGGAAGATTTCCAGAAGCAGGGGTAATGTATGGCTGATACATCCCTGGATGTCTCGGGTCTTCGTGGAACAATCCCTCCATGTGAAGCCCCTTTTCGAGTATTTCGTCCAAAGTATAGGGAAGTGCAGGATTGAAATGACCTTCGATACCGCTGGTGAATTCAATCGGAATCTCCCAGATTCTGAAAAAGCCCAGAATGTGGTCGATTCTGAATGCTGCGAAATACTCGGACATTTTTCTCAGGCGTGCTTTCCACCAGGCGAAATCATTATTCGCCATAGCATCCCAGTTATATGTGGGGAAACCCCAGTTCTGCCCGTCACGGCTGAAGTAATCCGGTGGAGCTCCGGCACAGGAATCGAGGTTGAAAAGTTCCGGATGGAAGTGTGCTTCCGCACTTTGTGCGCTGACGCCGATGGGAAGGTCCCCTTTGAAGAATACATTGCGCTTGCGTGCATATTCCACCACCTCGGAGAGTTGCTTGTCGAGATGGTACTGCATCCACGCGTAGTATTCGGTCTCAAGTGAATCCCTTCCGGAGCAGAAGCTGCAGTATTCATCCAGCCAGAAGGAATTGGATTTCACGAACTTCTTGAACGCAGGAGTCGCCATATCCTTTTCCCCGCGGGATTCGAAAGCTTTTCTGATGTAAGCCATCTTGGCCCTGAACACCTTCGGGTAATCGATTTGTTCGAGGGAGTTCAATGCCTTCTGTTCCTTTTTGAAGGCCGCAGTTTCCCTGATGCCGAGATTCTGGAGTCTGAGATAGAGGGGATGAAGGGCGAAACTGCTGATGGGGCTGTAAGGGTATGAATCCTCCCATCCTCCATTTCTGGTGGTGTCGTTGATGGGAAGAAGTTGTATAATGCATTGCCCTGTGGCGCAGCCCCAGTCAACCAGAGTCTTCAAGTCTTTGAAATCACCGATTCCGAAGTCATCGGCGCTCCGCAATGAAAATACCGGAACGGCAGTGCCTGCCCCTCTGAAGCCCGGACGGTCGAAAATGGCTGCGGAATGCTCACGCGGAAACGGACATCCGCGGAAAGGACAGTCAAACCAGGAATCGTGAATTTCCCGGGCAAGTTTTGAATGATGATGTTTCCATTCTGTCCTCACAATGCATCCATCCTTCATTACGACGTAGCTGTAGTCCGAGAGAATGGAGGCTGTGCAGTTCGGGAAAGTAATGCTCCAGAGACCGTTTCCTTCCCAGACCATAGGAAATTTACGGTCATTAGAAATGAGGGAGAGACTTTCTCCCCATCTGGTGAAATATTCTATGCTCAGTTTTACTTTCATACTTTGATAATGACTTAGTTCAGTTCCAGTTCATCGAACAGATAATTCATCCCTGCGTATTTGTCAAGTATCCAGAGAATGTAGCGGATATCGACATTAACGCATTTGCAATATCTTGGCTCGAACCAGAAATCGCTGCACAATGATTCCTTATTACCATCGAAGGCGAGTCCGATGAGTTCCCCACGGCCATTGAGTACCGCGCTTCCGGAATTCCCACCGGTAATGTCATTCGTGGATAGAAAATTGATGGTCATGGTCCCATCCGGATTACCCCAGCGTCCCCAGTCCCTTTTCTCCAAAAGGGTGCGCTGTCTGTCATTCAGGTGAAAATCATAAACGGACGGGTCATATTTTTCCAGGATTCCGGATGCAGTGCTCAGTTCCGCATAACGTATTCCGTCACGGGGATGGAGGTCGCATACGCTTCCATAGGTCAGCCTCATAGTGGAATTCGCATCGGGATACTGTGTGATGCCCTTTTCGCTTCTCATCTCATAGAGTGCCTGTGTGTACCGGCGTTTGAGTTCGGTGAGGGATAATGGGCAGAAACTGCCGGTTTCGTCGATTCTATCATTGATATCCTTTATGGAGATGGAACTCAGTACACGGACGAAAGGATCTGCGTTGACATCTTTCAGAGACCTGTAGTCTGAAATGAATTCAGTGAATCTCGTGCGGTCGGTTATAAATGAATTATTCCATACCCATTCCGCCATAGCCTGTCCATCTCCGTTAAATTTGTCCAGCATTTCATTGAATGTGTCTCCTCTGAATTCACGGGAGGATGAAGCGGCATATTCTGTCAAGGCATATACGAATAGGTCGTGTTCCACACGGGAATCTGTCGAAGAGAACAAATTATCTGACCATTTCATAAAAAGGGTGTCAGCGGAAAGAAGAGTGGAATCCGATTTTCTCATCGAACTTTTGATTCTGTTGGTCATCGAAAAATAAGCGCAGCTGCCTACTATTCCGTTTTTGAATTTTATCAACTCCTTCTCAGCATCAATCCGGGCCTGATATACCTTCCCGATTTCGGTGATAATTTCTTTCCTCGGGTCGTTCCGTTCGTCCAGCCATTCCTGAAGTTCTTTTTCGATAATTTGTTTTTTGGACACTATTCCATACCTCTTGATGGCGGAGGCGGCACCTTCATAATTTTCCTGCACATTGGATATGCTGAAGTATTGGTCGGCATATTTGAGTCTGATGGTATCATTCTTTCCGCTCCAATCACTGATGATGTCCATTTTCCCTTTCATCGCAGGGGTGGTCATAGGGTATTGGATTCTCGAAACGAAGTCAGCTTCGAATGAAGATGAATAGCGGTTGGTCCGTCCGGGGTAACCCAATATCATAGTATAGTCCCCCATTTTCACTCCTTTGGTGGAAATGGCAAGGTGGCGTTTCGGAACCATAGGGACATTATCCGGAGAGTATTCGGCAGGGGAACCGTCGGGTGCAGAATAGACGCGGTATATAGCGAAGTCGCCTTTGTGCTGAGGCCATTCCCAATTGTCGATGTCACCGCCGAAGGAGGCTATCGATACCGGCGGGGCAGCTACAAGTCTTACATCGCTGAAGCGGTCATAGAGGAACATATAATATTTTGAATTCTTCCACATACTGCCAAGTGAAGCTTCCATTCCATATTCTTTTTGGTATTTGGTCTCCATAACCCAGGCCAGCTTGCGGGAATCCATTTTCTTCTTGTCCGCTCCAGTCTCTCTGGAGAGGCTGTCCACTTCCTGAGTAACATCTATGACCTTTCTCAGAAAGAATGCACTTCTTCCCGGGATGGGCTTCTCTTCTGACCTCTTGAATGCCCAGAATCCCTCTTCGAGGTAATTGTGTTCCGGGGTGCTTAGAGCATGAACGTCTCCATAGGCGCAGTGATGATTGGTTATCAGAAGACCCTTGTCCGATATGATGCTGCCCGAGCAGAAGAAGTCAAGTGCTATTATGGCGTCGCTGACGGATGCCTGCGATTCATCATAGATGACATTCGGAGGCAATTTCAGTCCTGCGGCCCTCATATCCTTGATGAGCCCCTTTTCCATCAGGTTGACAAGATACATTCCATCGTCGCCCCTGAGGGGTGCGGAACACTGCGCCAGAATGTATAATAAAAATGTTACGAAAACTTTTTTCATTTCGATACCGCCTTTTATTCTACGTATGCAGTCACTTTACCGGTGTCGGTAAATTTGAAACGCTGATTTTCTTCACGAATGTCACCTTCCTTATATTTGATGGGCCACTTGGGCTGGTTGACCAGTTCCATAATCTTTTCGGCCGAGATGTCATCTGTGCAGAATCTGATTCTTATCGTAGGCATATTATCCTCGTCGAGAAGGAGATAAATCCCTATGATGCCCTCTTGCTGGGACAGATAATTGCTCAGGAACGGAAGATTTCTGAGAGTGAGCGGTTTCTGGTAATTCATATCGGAATATGACATCGTCTGCTGAGGACGGCCGGCATATTTTTCCACGCGGGATTTGAATTCAGCCTTGAAGGGTGAGAACATTTTTTCAAGATATGGCCTCAGGGCGATGGTGTCGATTTTCTCCTCCAGTTTTACATATTTGTAATTTACAGGAATGATTTTAACTCCTCCGCCGTGCTGCGGCATCTCCACTTCCTTGAGGGAGCACATCTCTTTCAGGAAATCTTCATCGATGGGTTCATTCACACCCATATACAAGCGGACTATCAGCGGGCACGCATATTCGGTTTCCAGACCGTAATATGCTTTGCCTGTATTCCTGAACTGCATACCGAGATAATTGGGGTCAAGCTTGTCATACATATTTTCTGTGCGTATGGTAATCACTTTCACCTTTTGGGCTCCGGCGTCAGGGTCGGAAATGCGGAACTTGGTGGGAGTATATACGGATTCCTGAATGGTCTCGGGGGTAACGGCAGAAGGGTCATAGTAGATGGTTACACGTCCGTGTTTGACGAATGTCTTGACTCCATATACACCCTGAATGCGCTCGAGTTTTGCCTTGAATGCCATCGATGAACCGTAGCATTTTACCGAACGCATTCCTGTCATATCGAACTCGGCGAGTGCCTCGTCGGGAACGATAACGGTCTCCACACCGGCCTCATCTACGGTTTTGTTCCATCTGACGTCGATAGTGGGCAGTTCGGTGGTCGAACCTATCCACAATGCGATGAAGAACAGGGCTGCTGCTATGAACCCGGGTATCCACCTGCCCCATTTGCGGCGCGTTACGCTGAGGGCGCCTTTATTGCAGGAACTTACGCATTCTCCGCATAACGAACAGTCAACGCAGCTGACTTTCCCGTTGAAATTCTTGAGAGGAATATGGTAGGGGCATTTTTTTTCACAAAGTCCGCACATATTACATTCTGTGGCATCCCGATAAATGCTGATGAACTGTGGATTAAGTTTGGGATGTTTGACGAAAATTTCGAGCAGATATGCACCTCCGCAGGCGATGGCGAGAACGACCACCCAGGGAACGTTGATTCCGAAGTGGAGCAGAACCACATAGGCCAGAAGCAGAATAACGATTTCCAGCGTGAATTTGAAAATATGGCTTATGGCTCCCAGTGGACAGATGTATCTGCACCAGAACATATCCACGAGCAGACCTCCGAGGAAAAGTATTCCGATGGATATGCAGGCCATCCATACGGTAAGTTCACCCTTGAAACCGGTAGCGAAAGCGTAATAGGGGTCGAAGTTCTTGCAGAAAAGCTCACTGGATGATAAAGTTATATAAAATATCAGGAACAGGAGGCCGTATTTAACCAGACGGAGAAGAGCATCTGCCACGCTGCCGTTTCTGATGGAAATGAACTTGATGCGGAATGTGCGGCGGAGTCTCATCATCATTTCGTTGAGCAGCCCCACAGGACAGATGTAACTGCAGAAAAGTTTGCCGAAAAGTATCGCTCCTACAGCCAGCAGGACGCCCATCATTATCTGGACCATCGTCATACTGCACGCGAGAGAGCCTTGCACGAAGTATGTGGCCAGTGTTTCAAGTCCGCCGAAGGGACAGTATGCCTCGGGGTCTGCGGTTTCATTGCCGAAGGCTTTGGTGAGGAAAAGGATGATGACTGCCAGAATGCCGAACTGGAATGTATAGCGTAGCCAGTTTGAAGGTTTATTTCTGTTCATAATCGTTAAAATGTGTAACCTATGGTTAATGTTCCTGAATGACGGGCTTCTCCCTGCAAGTCGCCCTTGGTGACGCTGTGCAGGAGATAAGTCCCTTTAATGTATATCGTGGATGCTTTTTTCAGTATATGTGCATAACGGATGGACAGCGATGCATTGACCCTTTCCGATGTGAAGAACGAGTATTCTTTGGCAAGAGGTTCTTCCAACTGCCACGGGGATTCACCTTGCTTGGCTCCTGCTGCAGTGACGTCGTCCTTGTGGCCGCTTTCTGTCGGTATGGTATAGGAAAGGGAAGGAGTCAGGTCGAATAGATGGCTCCCTTTTTTCCAGTATTTGGAGAATGTCGCCATCGGTTCTAACAGACTGTATTTCTGGCTGAACTGAACGGGGTGTTCGTAATAGTTCTGACGCATCGTATATCCCTTCACCGCAGCGCTGATTTCCCAGTTTACATCGAATGGAGACAATTTTCCATCTGTGTCGGGGGTGTTTCCGAGTTTTCTGAAAGTGTAGGAGAGCATCCCGTCGGTGACACATCTGTCATAGCAGAATACGGGGTCACCATAGGTAACCCAGATTCTGACCTTCGAATCAGGGTCGAGTTCCTGCCGCTGGAGGAAGCGGAATCCGTTCATCCTGTATCCTGATGCACTGATGTCTATCCTGTGCTGCCGTCCTATCAGCAGTGAGAACGAATCGGAAAGCAGGAATTTATGGATATCACCGTGATGGAGATTGTTATAACCTGTCTCTGTCTGAGATGCATCGGTATAGCGTGCTTCGAAATTATTGAAGATACGGATGTTACTGAAACTGAATCCCAGTTGGAGGGATCCGTAGTATTCATTCCGCAGTTTATAGCGTTTTCCCTCGGCGCTGGAGAACCCATTGGAACTGTAAAGCCACATACCATAGAGGTCGAAGAGGTATTTTTCAGTGGATGCATCCACCTGCATATACTCGATTTTCTCCGTGTTACGCAGGAAGCCGAGATTCAAACCTATCAGGAAAAGTTTTCCCGTATATGATACTCCGGGAGTGATATCGAATTCCATATAGGTATTCTTGTTCCTCAAATCCTTGTGTTTGGCCATAATGGAGGCATTGTAAGTGGTATTCACGCCTATGGCCCATCCGTTCTTGAGCGGAATGCCGATTCCCGCTTCCAGACTGTAAATTTCGTTGGACATATTGCCGGGGATGCTGTCTGCCACCATAAACGGCATTTCGTATGGATTTACAAGCCCCCTCCAGCGATGGTTGGTGCCATATTCATAACGGTATCCGACTTTCCCGTGGAGAAATACTCGCTTAAGTTTCATGAATGAATCGATGCCGAGTGTTCCTGTCACTTGTCTTTCGGCATCATAGATGTTCTTGTATCCGCCTGCGGCAATGCTTCCTGCTGCGGAAGCGTCATTGAATCCCTTTACCGTGTCCGAAAGAAATGCGGCGTTCCCGCTCAGTCCGGCGGCGTTGGATGTCCTGAGCCAGGGATTTATCCATTCCATCCTGTCTATGGTGAACAGGGCTTTTTCCTGCTGTGCTTGCGCGGTGGTGGCCGCTATGCAGATCAATATGAATGTAAATGTCAACCTTTTCATAATTTATCTGCAATAAAAAGGGTTAAGAGGCGCATCGTGGTCGAAATCGGCATCTGAATTATTGGTATCCTTATAGACCTTTATGGCAGACCCTTCGGATGCTGAGTCATCCAGCTTTCGGGTTACGCAGGTTCCGGAATAGTGTGCGGCGCGGATATAAACATAGGATGCGTCTATTGTGGAAGGCAGACGCTTTATGGCTCCTTCGGGCTTGTCCGCACATTCCACACCGTCCAGAATCCAGTCCTTGGGAATGTGATAATACTCTGTGCCTGAACTTTTGCCCGGTTCGTATGTTTTCCAGGTAGTGATGTCGGCATAATAATCTTCAACATCCATCGGAGTCTTGAAAATCACCATAGCGGGGGAGTGTATGGATGCGGCCCAAGCTGTACCCTGACCGCACATATAGCAGACGAGCGGCGTTACTCCGGCGGCTATTTCGTGACCGGGAAGAGTTTCCGAGTAACATCCGAACTGTACCCTGTTGAGCTGGAGTGCGGAAGTTGCACGGGTGGAGTGATCCACGGCGGCTATCATCGCTATGGTGGTCTCTTCTCCGGGATGCAGGCAGTAGGTATGTCCATTACCTGGAATCATCCAGAACATCTGGGCGATGGGGATGGTGTCACGACCTTTCCATGGATTGCTGCTGGTGGAGTTGTATGGAAATATGGTGGCTATACAGAGGGAGTCCAGATAAACGTCCTCTCCGTCTTCTCCGGAATTGTTATATAGGGTGAGATACCTGTCTTTTGTGTAATTCGCTCCTTCGAATGT
>JAZUEO010000249.1:0-11349 GCA_045640205.1 Candidatus Coprenecus sp.
CACTTTCACCAGACGGGAATGGGGTACCGGCACAGAGAATCCCGCAGTGTTCGGCCTCAAGCATCTTGACACCGACCAGTGGTGCAGGGTTATGAAGGACGCCGGTATGAGGAAAGTGGTTCTCACCGTAAAGCATCACGACGGTTTTGTACTCTATCAGACACGGTACACGAAGCACGGTATAATGTCATCCGGATTCGAGAACGGTAAGGGTGACGTGCTGCGGTCATTGAGTGAGTCCTGCAGGAAATACGGACTGAAACTCGGAGTTTATCTTTCCCCCGCCGACCTTCGTCAAATGGAGGATGACGGTCTCTACGGCAATGGAAGTCAGACGACTCTGCGCACGATTCCAAAACAGGTGGAAAACCGTCCGTTCGCAGACAAGAGGACTTTCCAATATGAAGTCGATGATTATAATGAGTATTTTATGAGCCAGTTGTTCGAGCTGCTGACGGAGTACGGCCCCATCAGCGAGCTGTGGTTCGACGGCGCCCATCCCAGACACAAGGGAGGCCAGCAATACAATCAGGCGGCGTGGACGGAAATGATACGCACGCTTGCACCTGACGCAGTAATGTTCAATGTAGATGACATCCGCTGGTGCGGAAACGAAGCGGGCGACACCCGTGAAAACGAGTGGAACGTACTGCCTTTCAATGAAAACGGAGGATTAATCCCCGGTATAGGAGTAGAAGATATGGGAAGCCGCGAGTTCCTCGCCGGACTGGAGGCCCCTTATACTCTGAAATACTTCCCTGCCGAAACAGACGTTTCTATCCGTCACGGCTGGTTCTACCGCAACGATGACGAGCAGAGCGTCCGAAGTGCCGACAACGTTTTCGATATGTATGAAAGAACCGTCGGCGGCAACACCATATTTATGCTGAACATCCCTCCCACAAGAGAAGGAGTCCTGGGAGAGCGTGACGTGAAGACTCTTGAAGAGGTCGGACGCAGAATCCGGGAGACCTACGGAGTCAACTTCTGCAAGTCGGAGCTGAGAACACCGGCCGTGGTAGGGGAAGGTCTTGAAATGAAATTGAAGGGTCGTCAGACCATTAACCGTGTCGTCCTTGCCGAGCCGATAGGACAGACGGGGGAGAGAATCGAGAAGTTCGCCGTCGATGTCTTCTGTGACGGACAGTGGCAGGAAGTGGCGTGCGGAGGCAATGTTGGCCACAAGCGCATCGTCAGGTTCACATCCGTCTCGACCGAGCGCATCCGCATCCGTGTCCTCAGCAGCCGTGCACAGGCCATTCTGAGTACCTGCAGCGCCCACTACTATAAGGAAAACCCTGTCACTTTCTCCATCAGCCACAGCCGCGACGGAGTGGTAAGCATCCTTGCCGAGAACAATGTCTTCCGCACTGCCAAGAGCACTGTGTCCAACGTCAATGTCAGCAGCGAGATACACTACACCACCGATGGTACTGACCCGGATGCCTCATCGCCGGTATATTCCGGACCTTTCAAATTCGAGAACGGAGTCGTTAAGGCGGTGTCAATCGTCGAAGGCGTTTCAGGTGAGCCTGTTTCCAAGAACATAGGCTATGACCGTTCTTCCTGGAAAATGACCATAAACCCCTACAATACTGTCATAGACTGCGGCAAAATCATTGAGATGTCCGCACTCAACTTCATCCCCAACAGGAACAACTTCCATGGGGACTATGTCAGCAAAGGGACCGTGAGCGTAAGCCTTGACGGAAGGAAATGGAGCAAGGTTGCGGAGTTCGAGTTCGGCAACATCGTCAACGACCCTTCTATCCGGCGCATAGAGCTTTCCTCTCCCGCCAAGGGCAGATATATCAGGTTAGATGTACTTGAACTGGTCGGTGACGGTGACGGATTCCAGAGTGTGGACAGCGATATCGAGGTTCTGTAAAGCAAAACAGATTCTATTTGGAAGAGAAAGTTTTTCTATTCATCTTTGTATCCGTTATTTAATCTTATATGGGTCTATATTTACGCAGGAAGCTTGACAATGGGGCTGAGCTGGCTGTCTGGAAGATTACAGAATCAGAAGAGGATTTGCGCGAAATATGCGCTCCCGTCCCGAATGATGAATTGGAAGAATTAATGATTCTTCGAAATGAATCACGCAGGAAGGAAAAACTGGCGGTAAGAGCACTTATCAATGAACTTTATCCGGAGAAACTGTATCTCGGACATCACGATAACGGAAGGCCTTATCTTCAGAATTGTCTGACCGAAATAAGCATTTCACACTGTGACGACTATGCCGTTATTCTGGTCCATCCGGAAGAATCGGTCGGCATAGACATAGAAAGACTGGACAGGGATTTCACCGCTGTGGAAAAGAAGGCTCTCTCCGAAGATGAGATAGAGGATTTGTCCGACGATTCAGATGACCATAAACTGCAGCTGGCCATCTACTGGTGCGCCAAAGAGGCTATTTACAAGAGAATGTCCAAGAATGGAGTGGACTTTGCTGAGCAGATAGAACTTGAAAAGTTCAATCCACACGACGAAGGTACTCTGGAAGCTACTTTCATCGACAAGGATGGGGAAGAAGAGAATTTCAAACTTGATTATTATATTTTTGATGACCATGTTATGGTTTGGCTTGTTGGTTAGTATTATGTTAGTACCTAAAAATGTACCCTCAGAATGGATGGCATACGAGTGTTTGAACTGGCCCGATGCTTATCCTTATGCGCCTGAAGTGTCTTTCCGTGTATGGCACGACAGCAAGTGCTTCCACATCGAATTTAAAGTGCGTGAGGAAAGCACAAAGGCTGAACAGTCTGAGCTTGGTGCTGAAGTCTATCAGGATTCCTGCGTGGAATGTTTCATTCAGCCCAAACCCGAAGACCCCCATTATTACAATTTCGAATGGAATGCCGCCGGTCATCTGGCTATGGCCTGCCGGACAGGTCGTAGTGACCCTGAACCGGCTCCGCTTGAGGTCATTTCCAGCGTAAAGGGAGATTCTTCTCTCGGAAGCGAACCTTTTCCAGAGAAAACTTTGGATGGACCCTGGACTCTTCACGTGGTCATTCCCATCACCGCCCTGTTCAATGCAGGTCTCGAGAAGTGGGACGGACTCAAGTGCCGTATGAATTTCTACAAGTGCGGAGACAAGTTGAAGACGCCGCACTATCTTACCTGGGCACCGATAGATACACCCCAGCCCGACTATCATCGTCCAGAATTTTTCAGGGAAGTCCGATTCGAATGAACATTCTTTTAAGATGACAACAGCCCGATATCTTGTATTGGCGGCCATATCATTTATGTCAGCCGCCTGCTCTTCATCTTTCGAAGTCCGGAATCTGACTTGCGAACTATTGGACGAGCCGCTTGCCATTGATTCCTGCTATCCGCATTTCAGTTGGAAAATCGTTTCCGACGAGCCTATGTCCCAGATGGCATACGAGATTCAGGTCGCTTCATCGCCTTCACTTCTGCAGAGCGGAGAAGCAGATCTTTGGAATTCGGGCAAGGTCGCTTCATCGGATCAGGTGATGGTTCCCTATTCCGGTAAGCCCCTTGCATCCAGACAGCAGTGCTGGTGGAGAGTGAGAGTGTGGAAATCCGATAGGGAAGTTTCCGGGTGGAGCGAATCCCGGCATTTCGGGATAGGAGTCATTGCCCCTGACACACTTGCCGGCGAATATATCGGAGCCGTTCCCGGTGAAGGTCGCTCTGCGCTGCTGCGCAAGTCTTTCGAGCTGTCAGACAAGGGGAATCAGGCCATTCTGTATGTAAATTCATTGGGATACCACGAAGTGTATATTAATGGAGAAAAACTGTCAGATGCAGTCCTGACTCCGGCGGTTTCGGAATTGCGTAAGCATTCCTTGACAGTCTCATACGATGTCAGGGATTATCTCCGCGAAGGTGCAAATGAAATAGTGCTCTGGACAGGGACCGGATGGTACAAGGCAGGAACTTTCGAAGCCAAGTATCCGGGGGCACTGGTTAAGGCTGAACTTGACCTGTTCGGAAAGGGCGGATATAAGACTATGGTTTCCACCGATTCCACGTGGGAAGGCAGATGGAGCGGTTATTCCGACACAGGAACCTGGTATCCGCATGAATTCGGAGGAGAAAGGATAGACGCTTCCATTGTCCCTGCCTCTATGGATAAGGAGACACTGGACGCTCTCGAATGGACTCCGGTCGATGTGGTGGCTGTAGATGGACTGAGAGTGACTCCGCAGACTTGCGAATTCTGTACTGTTCAGGAAGAAATAAGCCCTATATCGGTGGAATCCGCCGGTGATGGCATATGGCTGGTGGATTTCGGCCGCGTACTGAACGGTATGCTGGACATCAGTTTCCCGTCACAGCCTGCCGGCACCGAAATTAAGGTCAGTTTTACCGACCACAGGACAGCCGAAGGGGTGATGGAATTCACGGGAGACAATTATTACATCTCCTCGGGAGCCGCAGAAGGGGACCGCTTTCTCGACCGTTTCAATCATCACGTGTTCAGATATATCAGAATCGAAAATCTCTCAGAAAAGCCTGTCGCTGACCATATCAGGGCCAGGAGAATGAGAACGGACTATAACGAAAGCGCATATTTCGAATGCAGTGACCGGGATATGAACGACATCTACGGGATGATTCGATATACTTTGGAAAACCTGGCATTCGACGGTTATATGGTCGATTGTGCCAATATCGAGCGTCTCGGATATGGGGGAGACGGGAATGCCTCGACTCTTACCCTGCAGTCAATGTTCGATGTGGCTCCGCTGTATGTAAACTGGCTTGAGGCCTGGAATGACTGCATCCACGAAGACGGAGGTCTTCCACATACCGCACCGGAACCGATAAGGGCAGGCGGCGGCCCCTACTGGTGTTCCTTCATCGTTCAGGCTCCGTGGCGTACGTATATGAGTTACGGTGACAAGCGTATGATGGAACGCTGCTATCCGACTATGAAACACTGGCTGGATTATGTCGATGCTTATACCGTTGACGGACTTCTCCACGAGTGGCCGGCAACGGACTACCGGCATTGGTATCTCGGCGACTGGGCGGCTCCGTTCAACACCTCCGTGAATGTTCAGGACCCTGAATCGATAGACTTGGTAAACAACTGCGCAATGTGTCAGACCTATCTCGACCTTGTAAAAATCGCAGAGTTCGTCGGCACTCCGGAAGAAAAGGCCGATTATCAGACGAGATATGATTCGCTTGTCAAGAGAATCAATGAAGAGTTCTGGCATCCTGCCGACAGCACATACGGCACGGGCTCTCAGATAGATATGGTCTATCCTATGCTTGTCGGGGCCGCTCCCGTTGAAATCAGGCCAATGGTCAGGGCAAAACTCTTCGAACGGACAGCCGGGGAGTATGGCGGAAATCTCTGCGCCGGTCTTGTCGGTGTGCCTGTGATTACCGAGTGGGCCACTCTGGAGCGTGAGGCGGATTTCATATACGGAATGCTTAAGGAGGAAGACTATCCGGGCTATCTCTATATGTTGAGGAACGGAGCGACCGGTACCTGGGAGCATTGGAATGGAATGAGAAGCCGTATGCACAATTGCTTCAACGGGATAGGCAGCTGGTTCATCCAGACCCTTGGGGGGCTGATACCGACCTCCCCCGCTTATCGGACAGTATCCATAAATCCCCAATTGCCGGAAGGCATGGATTGGATTGTATTGAAGAAAGAAACGCCTTACGGGTTAATCGATATCGAATGCAGGATGGCCGAAGGCACGAGGAAACTCAAGGTATCAATCCCCATCGGTATCACCGCAGAAATAAAAGGGGCACAATATGGCTGCGGACGGCACGAAATAGAATATTAGAGCCCAATGGAATTTCTTCAGAACCCCGGAGCTTTGATCTCCAGTTCTGCACCGTCAGGTGTGACCAGCAATGCGCCTGTTTCGGGGCGGGCCAGATGTCCGATGACGTCGAATTCCTGAAATTCCCGCCTGAAAACATCGTGACAGGCGATAGGAATGGTGAACATAAGCCTGAAATCATCTCCTCCGTTCATGGCTGCGGTGATGGCGTCGATGCTCAGTTCTTCCGCCATTTCGAAAGTCTTGGATGAAATGGGGAGTTTGCTGACATAAATCTTGGCACCCAGGCCGCTGTCCGCCGTCAGGGTTTTTACGGCTGCGGCCAGTCCGTTGGTGACGAAGTAACCCCGTCCAGGATAAATACCCGTTTCGGTGAAACGTTCGATGAAACCGGTTTTGATTTCGGGAGACAGGTACTGGCTGACGACATACTTGTACTTGGTGAGGTCGGGCTGTTTTCCCGAACCGTTGAATGCCACTTTCTCACGTTCCAGAACGTGGTAGCCCATATAAGCCGCCCCCAGATTCCCGGAAACTACTATCAAATCCATATTTTTCGGAGCTTCCACTTTCGTAGTAACGGCTTTCTTCTGAGTGCCGGTGGCCGTCAGGGAAATGACCAGCCCCGTTGAGGATGGGATAAGGTCAAGCCCCAAATGCATGACGGAATGTTCTTTGGCCGCGGCAGTCATACCTTCCCACAGGTCCCGGATGTCTTCGAACGAAAATCTGTTCGATATGCCTATGATTATCTGGAGTGAAGACGGATTTCGGAATGAAGTATAAATCTCTCCGATAACGAAAAGGGCCGCTTTGTATCCCAAATGTTTCAATGGAGTGTAAGTAAGGTCGAAATTGACTCCCTCCAGCATCACTTTGTGGGAAACGACGGCTTCCCCCTTTTCGACGTTTATGATGGGTTCGTTTTTGAATCCGCATCCCTCGAATAGAGATGCAAGTGCGTTCTGCTTCCCGATGGTCGAGAATTCCGTTGGTTTTTTATTCTTTGGCATATTATTTTATTCAAATCTTCTTTATTCAAACAGCCATTCGGACAATATACCGATTATTTCTTCCTTGACGGCATCGTCGAATGTATTGATTCTGGCTCTGTGACTGCCACCGGGATGTATGAAAAACCTGATATTTTCATGATGGGGGTCAGCAGGCATTACCGATGACCACGGGTCGTATTGACCGTAAATGAAAAGCATTCTGGCATCTGTAGTCTTTATGAAGTCGCTGACCTTGTCATAGAGGTAGGAATCGAACTCGAAATCACATCCTTCAGGAAGGAAAAGCCGTTTCAGATATCCCTTGGTGGATTTGACGTGCAGCCATTTTTCCAAAGGGCGGGTATCATAACCGTAGTAACCGAGTTCCTTGGCCGCCTGAACATAGAAAGGAGAGGTATCGCATTCATTCACGAAATAGTCCGCTCCGGCGACTTTCATCAGATATTCGAATTTTTTGCCGGCGGGGACTCCTTTATCCGGAATCGATGCTATGGCTGTACCCCACTGCCAGAACGCGAAGGGGAATTCCAATACGCAGTAGTCGAGCACCTCATCGATGGGGATGTTGAATTCCAGGGAATCAGCCCTTGCCAGAGAATCCAGCATCGGTTCGAATACCTCCCTGTCCTTCAGAATTTCCTTCTGGAACTCCAAGATTTTTTCCCTGTCCTCTGCGCTGCCGCAATATCCGCTTATGAAGGGTTCGTGTCTTCCATCCTCCACAGCGCTGCATACGGGGCCTACATACGGCACACTGAAATCCACGTCATCGGGGAAATACGCACGGTAAATCATCGTATTCTGGCCGCCTTTGCTGATACCGGTGCTTATCCATTTCCCGTGATACACATTCTTGAGAGCCGTTACTATGGAATGCAGGTCTTCCGCCTCCTGTTCACCGGTCATATATTCCCAGTTCACCTTGGAATACGGAACACCGGGATAGGGTGTGGATTCAAGAAAGTAGCGGTGCTCTACCACTATGTCATTTGTGTTGAACAGGGCGGAAATTTCATCCCGATAAGCTTTTCTATAAGCGAAACCGGCGCCATACCCCTGACACACCACTACAGATGCACTGTCCGGGTGTATGTTTCCGATTACGACTCTCTGGGTAAAAGTCCCACTCTGAGGATTATGGTGGTCTATGGGCTGTATGAATTTCAATTCGTATTTTTCAGGGAAAGTGGAACTTTCCAAAATCTTGACTTCCGTCACTTGAGGCAGGGATGCGAGCACATCAGCCATACTCTGTGCAGCGGCGGTGAACACGCTGCAGGACAATAATAGTGAAAACCAAATCTTTCTCATACTGCGAAGCATAAAAACATTCATTTCTATAAATAGAATGACGTTCTTGCAAATTTAGAAAATCTTTGTCGTATTTTTGTAAACGTAATTTCTATTCTTGAAACAAAACTTCAATTTTATGAAAAAAATCATATTGATAGCGCTGACAGCCATTATCGCGGGCTGCACTGTAGAAGAAAACGATTACACTTCCTATGTGGATACCTCTATCGGAACGGGTGGTCACGGTCACGTATTCGTGGGTGCCAATGTTCCGTTCGGAGCCGTGCAGCTCGGCCCGACCAGCATACCTGATACCTGGGACTGGTGTTCGGGATATCATATCAGCGATTCTACCGTCATAGGTTTTTCGCATACTCACCTGAGCGGCACAGGAATCGGTGATTTGTTCGACATCACCGTTCTGCCCGTTACCGCTCCCGTGAAAGATTTTTCCCGTGCAGGAATGGCTGATGAAGCCGACCGCAGCAGGGAAATCAGTGAACCCGGCTACTACAGCGTTCCCTTGAAAAGAAGTGGTGTTACGGCTGAACTGACGGCTACTGAGCGGGTGGGTTATCACAAGTACGCTTTCCCTGCAGGATGCGCTGATGCCGCCCTTGTCTTTGACCTTGAGAACGGAGGGTATTGGGATAAAGTGACCTCCGATAATCTGACCGTCATCGACAACACACATATAGAGGGTTTCCGCTTTTCTGAAGGCTGGGCTGATAAGCAGAAGATATGGTTCCGTGCGGAATTCTCCACCCCTTTCGAAGCTTGTACCGAAGCGGCTCCCCATCACTGGCTGCTGAAATTTCCCAATGCGGGGTCAGTGGAAATGAAAGTTGCTGTTTCTCCCGTTTCCTGTGAAGCTGCTGCCGCCAATATGGCAGCTGAACTCCCGGGCTGGGATTTCAAGGCCACAAAGGCAGCGGCCAAGGCAGCCTGGAACAGGGAACTGGGTAAAGTGGAAATCAAGACACGCGATGAGGCGGCGCGCAAAGTCTTCTACACGGCCCTCTATCACTCTATGATAGCCCCTTCGCTGTTCAGCGACACAGGAGCTCCTGTCCGTTATACCACATTTTCACTTTGGGACACATACCGTGCCCAGATGCCCCTTTATACCATCATTCACTCCGAAAAGGAAAATGATATCATTAACTCTTTCCTCGATATTTACGCGAAGCAAGGCAAACTGCCTGTATGGCATCTGATGGGCTGCGAGACAGACTGTATGGTGGGGAATCCGGGTATTCCCGTGGCAGCCGACGCTATACTGAAGGGCTTTGACGGCTTCGACACGGAAGCGCTCTACGAGGCGATGAAGGCTTCCGCTATGCGCCCGGACAGAGGACAGGACCTGCGTATGAAATACGGATATATTCCCTCCGATCTTTTCAATGAATCGGTCGCATATGATATGGAGTACGCACTTGCGGACTGGGCGCTGGCCCTGGTCGCGAAGAAACTCGGCAGGGATGAGGATTATGAGTATTTTTATGAGAGAAGCCAGTCATACAGACGCCATTTTGACCCGGAAACCGCATTTATGCGCGGAGTTGACAGCAAGGGAAAGTTCCGTGAGCCGTTCAACCCCTATCTTTCCAATCACCGTTCCGATGATTACTGCGAGGGTAATGCCTGGCAGTACACCTGGCTGGTGCCTCATGACTTCAACGGACTGGCGGAATGCTTCGCGGCCACAGCTGATGCTGACAGTGGCTCCGGCACTTATATTGACAGCAAAAAGCCCGGACGCGATGCTCTGGTGAAGAATCTGGACAAGCTTTTCAGTGCGAAGGAGGAACTGGAAGGGGAATTCGTTTCTAATGATATATCCGGGATGATAGGGCAGTACGCCCACGGCAACGAACCCAGCCATCATATCGTGTATTTCTACACTATGGCGGGAAAGCCCTGGAAAACTGCCGACCTTGTGAGGAAAATATGCGCAGAACAGTATTCCACAGCCCCCGACGGACTTTCCGGGAATGAGGACGTAGGACAGATGAGCGCCTGGTATATACTTTCTTCGATGGGATTCTATCAGGTGGAACCTGCGGGAGGACGCTACTGGTTCGGCTCACCCCTCTTCGATGAAGTCACCATCCATATTGCCGGGGGCAGGGACTTCAAAATCGTGGCTGAAGGCAATTCTGATGCCTGTCGCTATATTCAAAGAATCTACCTCAACGGGAAACCTTATACGAAACCCTTCATTGATTACAGGGACATAATGGCAGGAGGTGAACTCCGTATCATAATGGGGGACAGCCATAAACTGTGGTACTGTGCCGATGAACCTCAGGAGTACGTCTGCAAGCGTCCCGCACCGGAAGCGAGACTTTTCACTAACCCTGTAATCGAGCAGAAGATACGGGAGGTGCAGTCCCTGCTCGTGAATCAGCGTCTGGCCTGGATGTTCGCAAACTGTTTTCCGAATACTCTTGATACCACGGTGCATTTCTATGAGGATGACGGGAACGGTAATCCCGACACCTTCATCTATACCGGTGACATTCACGCGATGTGGCTCAGGGACAGCGGAGCTCAGGTATGGCCGTATCTGCGCTTTGCCGATGATTCCCAAATCCGCTGTATGCTGGAAGGAACCATACGCAGGCAGTTCAAATGCCTCTGTATAGACCCCTTCGCCAATGCGTTCAATTACGGTCCGACAGGTTCCGAATGGATATCTGACAATACCGAGATGAAGCCCGAACTTCACGAGCGCAAGTGGGAAATAGACTCCGCCTGCTATCCCATCCGTCTGGCCTATGAATATTGGAAGAAGACGGGAGATTCGTCCGTTTTCGATTCCGTCTGGCTTGAGGCCATCGGGAATGTTCTGGCCACATTCCGCGACCAGCAGCGCAAAGAGGGCAAGGGGTCTTATTATTTCACCAGGGTATGCGATGCGCAGTATGATATGAAATGCAATTACGGTTACGGGAATCCCGTAAATCCTGTCGGGCTTATCGCATCCGCATTCAGACCGTCCGATGATGCCACCATATTCGATTTCCTCGTGCCGTCGAATTTCTTCGCGGTGACAAGCCTTCGCAAGGCCGCCGAGATTCTTGAAACGGTTAATGGCAATTCCGCCCTTGCAGGCGAATGCCGTGCGCTGGCTGATGAGGTGGAGGATGCGCTTTACAAGTATGCCGTCGTGAACCACCCCGAATTCGGAAAAATATTCGCGTATGAGGTGGACGGCTTCGGCAACGTTCTGCTCAGCGATG
>JAZUEO010000250.1:0-2064 GCA_045640205.1 Candidatus Coprenecus sp.
CTTCAATGTATGGTCGCGATGAAAAACCTCCTCCATCGACGGCTGTATCAAACACTCGAACGTCTCATTTTCCGCGAATCTTTTCGCCTTGTCCTTTCTTCCCATACTTTATGATAATCTCACAATTATCTGTTTTTCAGCATATATCTTTTAAAAGTAATAACTTTGTTACATCCTGTCATCCCGTACTTCCGCATCCATCCACACTTTATCCGCCATCGGTCGGTCACTTTCTATCACCACTTTCCACAGACCTGACTGAAGCGGTCTTACCCCGGAACGGTACAAAGCCTTGACATCGTATGAAAAGAACGAGAGACAGCCTTTGATTTTTCCATCATCGAAGGAAGATACCATATTTCTGTTTATCGGTACCGTCAACGTATCAAGAGATACGGTTTTCCCATCAGGCGGAAAAATCTTCATAAAAAGTACCACGGAATCCGTCTTTTCTTTCGAATTCACCATCAAGTTCACCCACAAATCATACACGGAAGTCGTATCCGCCATCTTCAGAACGGTCGTAAACACAGTGTTCTGATGCTTTGGGGATACGGAGCACCCGCTTCCTGCAAGGAGCACAAGGACTATGGTCAGTGCCGAAAATCTTCTCATCTGAACTTATTCGGAACGTTGCTCTTCCTTGGGTTTCGGTCGGAACCGTTTCCCACGGGATTTGTCACGCCGGGCATTTCCCTTGTCATTGGCTTCAGACGGTTCTTCCCGACGATTTTCATTGTTCCCCGTCCTGTCATCCCTATTATCACCGGAACTGTGGAAAGACCGGTGCGAAGGCCTTTTCTTCTTTTTCTTCTTGTCAAAACGCTCTATACTGTCATCTCCCACTGCATCTATAAAACCGGAATCTGCATTCTCCTCCTCTTTGAAAGCCAGAATGGAGTCCCCTTTCTCCCCTCTCTTGTTCTTGCGAATTATATCCTTGACATCATCTCCTGAAAGAGGAATCATATTAGACATATTGTTTTTCTCGTAGGAGAACCACATAGTCCCCGACAGCAAATCAGTCTTGACGAGATATGCCAGTCCGTCTTCAAGTTCCAATGGCTGGTTCACGTATGGTAGCGCTCTCTGCATCTCCATATAGACAGGGGCTTCATAATTTATGCAGCACTTGAGTTTGGAGCACTGACCTGCAAGTTTCTGTGGATTCAGCGACAGGTCCTGACATCTGGCCGACTGTGTCGTGATGGACTGGAAATTGGATATGAATGACGAGCAGCACAGAGACCTTCCGCACACACCTATTCCCCCTATCAGGCCGGCCTCCTGTCGTGCTCCTATCTGTTTCATCTCTATTCTTATGCGAAATTCTTCCGCAAAGACCTTAATCAACTGACGGAAATCGACACGCTCATCTGCGATATAGTAAAAAATCGCCTTGGTCCCGTCCCCCTGAAATTCCACGTCACCGATTTTCATATCCAGTTTCAGTTCCGCCGCGATTTGACGGGCGCGAATCATCGTCTTATGTTCACGGGCTATGGCTTCCTGCCATTTTTCAGCATCTATGGCCTTGGCTTTCCTGTATATTTTACGAAACTCATACTTTGAAAGGTCCACACGGTTTCTGGCCATCTGCATCATCACCACAGGTCCTTCGAGTGTAATGATTCCGATGTCGTGCCCATTCTGAGCCTCCACCACGACCAAATCCCCTATTTTCAGAATCTGTCCCGAAGTGTTCTCGTAATAACCCTTCCTCGTATTCTTGAACCGGACTTCAAAGTACTTCCTGTTCGATATTCCATCGGAAACGTTCAGCCAGTTTTCAGCAGCCAACTTGCAGCAGCCGGACGAATACTTGGCTATCAATTCCCCCTGCGACGTTCTTTCACAGTAACACCCCCTTGAGCAGTCATATATGATATTCTTCTCTTCCATAACAATTCCAATTTTCCAAGTATTTTCTGCAAAATTAAGGTTTACTAATAAGAAATCCAATCTGCTTACCCCGATTTCTGTCGAACGGCAAAAGTAGTTCATTAGAAAATGACTTCGCTTGTGAACCGAGTCAGCCTACGAGTACTTTGTCGATGTTGCGGG
>JAZUEO010000251.1:0-5739 GCA_045640205.1 Candidatus Coprenecus sp.
GATCTCGGCAGCGGTGCCCTGGATTGGGGCATTGATGGCATTTCTCTCTGCCAGAGAGCGGACTGCGTGATTACGGGAATTGATATTGGGAAGGTATCTCTTCCTGTGAAACATAGTCTCGACACAGCCCTCTTCACGAGCTTTCTCCTTCATTCTTTCAATATAAGCCCTGACCCCGGGATATTGTACGAAGTACTCATCGATGAGTGCCTTGGATTCGGACTGCGGAATACCCAGACGCTGGGACAGTCCGAAGGCGGATATGCCATATATGATTCCGAAGTTGGCCGTCTTTGCGCGTGAGCGTTCCTCGCGGGTGATTTCCGCCTCCGCTTTTCCGAATATTCTGGAAGCCGTGGCACTGTGGATATCCTTGTTTTCACGGAATGCCTCCACCAGTCCCTGGTCACCGCTCAATGCCGCCATCAGCCTGAGTTCTATCTGCGAATAATCCGCCGAGACTATCAAATTTCCCTCACAAGATGGAATGAATGCTTTTCTGACATTCTTGCCCATATCCGAACGTACCGGGATATTCTGAAGATTAGGTTTCATCGAGCTGAGCCGACCGGTCGCGGTCATGGATTGATTGAACGTAGTATGAATCTTCCCGTCCACAGGTGACAGAAGCAGAGGGAGCGGTTCGACATAAGTGGAGAGCATTTTTCGCATTTCCCTGTATTCGATAATGGCAGGGATGATGGGATGCCTGTCGGCAATGGAGGATAGCGTTTCTTCATCGGTACTGTACGAACCTTTGGCGTTTTTCTTCGCTTTGGGGTCCAGATTCATTTTCCCGAACAAAACCATTCCCAGTTTCTGTGGGGAAAGGATATTGAGCGTCGGTTCACCCGCCATCTCTCTTATTTCCTCTTCCTTGGCGGCAATTTTTCCTCTCAGGTCCTTTCCAAAAGCGGAGAGCGATACGGTATCCAGTCTGAAACCCTCATTCTCCATATCCGAAAGAACCCGAATCAACGGCATTTCGATTTCTTCATACAGTTTCAACTGAGCGCTATCCTTCGCCAGTTCTTCCCTGACGACCCCGTGTAATTCCACCAGAGTGGAACACAATGCCTTCTCCCGGGCAGTCACCTCCACTTTTCTTTCCTCAAGCTGTGAGAACAAATCCAACTCGCCGGACGGCTTGTCCTGCCCGTCAGTCTCCCCCCCCACTACCGTTTCCAGTTCAAGTCCCAAATATGTACGGCACAGGATTTCCGCCTTGTGCGACAGTTCCGGATTAATCAGGTAATGAAGAAGTTCGATATCCCCAAGATATCCATTCAACGCCATCCCTTCTTTTCTGAGAGCATTCATTATTCCCTTCAGGTCAAACCCCACCTTCGCACATTCACTCTCCAATATGGAACGCAAAGCAGTCGGAGTCTCAGTCACAGCGACTTTGCCACCGGCGGAGATACACCAGCTCCCTGAGACTGAACGCAATATGCCGATGGTATTTTCAGTTTGAGAAGCTTCCATCACTTCAGAAATTGAAGCATCCGAAAAATGCACGTTGCTGAAAGATGAATTTTCTGCCAGGACATCCTTACCTTCCGGCAACAACTGTTTCAACGAAGAGAATTCATACTCTTGGAACAATTTCCGTATTCGCATTCCGTCACCCGTTCCCAACTTCAGGTCTTCACGGCAGCAGTCGAGCGCCACATCGGTTTTGATGGTCACGAGGAACTTGCTCATTTTCAATTGTTCCTCACTACTGCGAAACGCCTCCGCCTGCTTCGGGGAAAGTTTGTCCAGATTCGCCATTATGTTTTCCACGCTCCCGAACTGCGCCACCAGCCTGGAAGCCCCCTTCTCGCCCACTCCGCGCACCCCGGGAACATTGTCGGCTGTGTCTCCCCAAAGTGCGAGAATGTCTATCACTTGTCTCGGAGATGCGATTCCATATTTTTCACATACCTCCTTCACCCCTACAAGTTCATTGTCAGCCCCGGCCTTTCCCGGCTTATATTGAATGATATGCTCCGTAATCAATTGTCCGAAATCCTTGTCGGGAGTCACCATATAGACGTCAAACCCCTCTCTTTCTCCCCTGACCGCCGCTGAACCGATAACATCGTCAGCCTCGAAACCGGGCACCATCAGGACAGGGATATCCAATGCCTTTACCATTTCAATCAGTGGTTCGAGTGAATCACGAACCACCTCTGGAGCGGCATCGCGGTTAGCCTTGTAAGGAGGATAGGCTTCGTGGCGGAAAGTGGGGCAATGGGGGTCGAAAGCCACAGCCATATGGGTCGGCTTCTCCCTCTTGAGGAGTTCGAGAAGATATTTCATAAAACCGAATATCACCGACACATCGGTGCCCTTCGAATTCACCATAGGTCTGCGCATAAATGCATAATACATCCTGAACATCAGCGCGTGACCGTCAATCAGAAAAAGCCTGTCCATAGTTCCTAAAATTTCGATACCTCTTCAACGAGGATTTTTTTCAGTTTCATCAGATTCTGAAGATACTGCATCAGTTCCATCTGCCTGTCAAAATCAGCACCCGTATGCTGTGCTTCCCCCAGAGCGGATGATGTTTTGTTATATTCCCAGTCCACGATTCTGGCCTTGTACATTACCACCGCTTTCGGAATGAGACGGCCGAGAATATTGTCTTCGGGAGTCAGCGACTTGTTAAATTCTTCTATCGTAATATTGTATTTCTGCACTATAAGTTCAAGAGCCTCCCGTGAGACGTTTTCATCCTGACTATTGATAAATGCGCGCTGGATGCGTTCCTGTATCTGGGCGGCATCTCCTCCGTCACGATTCACTGCAGCGCTTTCAGCGGCATAAAGCCCGAACATTTTCCTGTAAATGTCATTCGCAAAAACCAACGAATCCTCTTCCAGCTGCGCTGTCACATACTGGAAAACGGTGACGGTCTCTTTCTGCTCACTGCCGTAAAGGAGGTTTTCGTCAAACACTAAATCATACTCTCCGTACCGCAGAAGGTAGTACATCAGTTCGCGCTCCGAAGGCATCAGAAACTCATTCGAAATGCCCCGGTTCCCGTCTGTCATACCTGAAGGCAATACCGGCGCTTCATTTTCCGCCCCGCCCGGCAAAGTGTTTTCCGGGACATCCCCGAAATCGGGCAGAATTTCCCCTCCGGCAGATTCATCCTCCACCGGCTGCGAAGGCCGCACCCCTGCCACCGCCTTCTCACGCTCCGCCATACGTGCCATCCTGTCCTTCTCCCGCATCTTTTCCTTCTCCCGTTCTTCGAGGTGCTTGCGCCGAGCTTTCGCCACTTCAGCAGAAAGAAGCTCCTGCTTCACACCGAGTTTTTCGGAGCACTGTTCGGTATAGACCTGACGGGATATCGGGTCGGGAATGATGGAAATCGTATGGATAATCTCACGGATAAGAACAGCCTTCTTGATAGGGTCTTTCTTTATATCATCCGAGAGCAGTTCATATTTGAATTCTATGAAATCGGTTTCGTTTTCGTCCAGAAAGGAGTTAATCTCGTCAAGAGTATGGGCACGTGCGAAATCATCGGGGTCCTGACCATCGGGAAACAGAACCACCTTCACGGTCATCCCCTCCTCCAGAAGCATATCGATACCTCTGATGGAAGCCTTGATGCCTGCGGCGTCACCGTCATACATTACGGTAATGTTTGTAGTGAAGCGTTTGATGAGCCGTATCTGCCCGGAAGTCAGTGAAGTACCCGAAGAAGCCACTACATTCTCCACTCCAGCCTGAGACATCGAAATCACATCAGCATATCCCTCCACGAGATAACACTTCTGCTTTTTGGCGATGGCCGCCTTGGCCTGAAAAATACCATAGACCGACTGATTCTTGACATATATTTCGGTTTCGGGGGAATTCACGTATTTGGCCACGGACTTATCTGTCAGGAGAGTACGTCCTCCGAAAGCTATCACGCGTCCGCTCAGGGAATGAATGGGGAACATCACTCTTTCATAGAACTTGTCGGTAAGCACCCCCGCTCCCCTTTCATAACAAAGTCCCGTAGCGATAAGATATTCCCTCTTATAGCCGGCATTTGCAGCTGCCTCAGCCAGGGAAAGAACCGACTCACCGCCGGCCCGGAATCCACCGTGCCCATTCGGAGAAAAGCCCAGCCCGAACTTTTCTATGGTCGCATCGCTGAAACCTCGCTTATCCCTGAAATAGCTCAAACCCACAGATTTTCCCATTTCAGTATTATACAGCACATCCCTGTAATACTTCTGGGCGAACTCCGAAACTGCCAGCAGGGACTCGTGTCTGAGACGTTCCGCCACAGCCTCTTCATCCTCCTCCACATCCTCGACAGTAATACCGTACTTGCGACCCAGATATTTGATGGCCTCCACGAATGTCATCTGTTCGTGGTCCTTCAGAAAGGTCACGACATTCCCGGCCTTGCCACAGCCGAAACACTTGTAAATACCCTTGGAAGGGGATACGTGAAAAGAAGGAGTCTTCTCATTATGGAACGGACAGCAGGCGATGTAATTCGCTCCCCTGCGGCGCAATGAAACGAAATCTCCTATCACATCGACGATTTCCGCCGCATCCATCACCTGGTCTATGGTTCTTCGGTCCAACATAACGATAGCAAAAGTAATAACTTTTGGTCGAAACGCATATATCCTTTACGACAATGACGTTCTATGCGCTGTCACAGTGAGGGGACTGCGGCATTAAGTCCGGTCGTCTTTTCCAAATCGAGGGCCTCTGTCAAAACGGATATGGGGTTGAGCACGGAATATCCGGTGCTCATTTCTATCTGCCACTTGCAGGTTTCACAGTCAGTGATAACGGCCCGGGGATTCGATTTCTTTATCAAATCGAAGAGTTTTGACCCTATGAGCTGGGAATAGGAGTAATTCTCCTTTTTGAAACCGAATGTGCCTGCGATACCGCAGCACTCCTGAGGCAGGACTGTCAAATCCATTCCCGGTATCATTTTCAGAAGTTCCGTGGAGTAGATGGTCCATCCGAGTTTCTGCATATGACAGGCTGTATGATAGGCATATTTCCCACGCCAGCCCTCCTTGAACACCAGACGGATATCCCCGGATTCCACACGGTCGAATATAAATTTGGTGGCCAGCATCAGATGAGGACGGATATCTGCAGTTTTCAGTCCGAGGAGATGTTCGTATTCATCTCTCATAGTAAACGTACAAGTGCTCGATGAAGTCAGTACGGCTTCAGAACCGTCCGTAAGGGCTTTCCGCATCGCATCGAGATTCTTTAAGCCATTTCCGGCGGCCTGACGTCCCATTCCGTTGGAAATCATAGCCACTCCGCAGCATTTCTCCCCTTCCAGCATTCTGACTCCATATCCGCAGGCATTCATCAGCTTGACGAAATCCTGACCGAGTTCAGGATAATTGTAGTTCACGTAACATCCGTGAAAATAGCTGACGAATCTTCTGAAGTTCTCCTGTAACGGAACCTGTTCTCTGAACCAATTCTCAAATTTCAATTTACTATATGAAGGGAATTTGCGGCGTGAATCCACGCCGAAGAGATTCATCATTTTTTTGACAGCTTTCCACTGAAGCAGAGCATTCACCGTCGGAGCCATCGGCGAGGCCAGTGAACCAACAAAGACGGGACTGGCCAGAATAGTATCTCTCAGCGGATTTGACTGATGTCCGTATTTGAGTCTGGAGGCCTGGATTATATCTCCGACTTTCACTCCTGAAGGACAGGCCACTTCACACCTTTTGCAATTCAGACAGCACTTGAGAG
>JAZUEO010000252.1:0-7447 GCA_045640205.1 Candidatus Coprenecus sp.
GAAGAGCGCGGAGGGCGCGTCTCTGGACTGCGGGAAGTTCGATGGAAGTACGGTCTCCACCCATAAAACCCTCGAAGGGGACTTTCATTTCTTCGCCTTCAAGTCTTGGAGAAAGCCCTCCGATGTAGATTACTATGTCGCAGGATGCCAATTGACGGAGCATTTCCGTTATTTGTTCATCTGCGGTGGCTTCATCTGCCACAAGTTCAGTTCCGAAAACCGGGATGCAGTCGTCTGCTTTGGCCTTGATTCCTTCCAAAGGGGTGACTGCATATCTCGGGAAACCGTTGTAGTTGCCGAACAGGACGGTGGAATCGGCTGCGTTCGCACCGGCGATTCCGATTTTGTGACCGGTTTTGGCGAGGGGGAGAATACCGGAAGGGTTATGCAGCAGTGTCATCGTTTCCCTTGCCATTTGCAAGGCCAGTGCCCTATGCTCGGGACAGTCGAGGAGTTCTGCAGGATATCGGTTCCAGGAAACCTTATCCATCGGGTCCATTTCTCCCAGGCGGAAACGCGCCACGAGGAGCCTTTTGAGCGACCGGTCGAGTTCCGATTCTTTCAGTTGTCCGTTTCTGACTGCTTTGAGAAGGTGTTTGTAACTGCTTCCGCACTCGAGGTCGGTACCGGTCCTTACTGCATCGGCGGAAGCGGATGCTTCATCGGGGTGTGTTCTGTGCCCATAATCTTCATAGAAGTCTTCTATGGCTCCGCAGTCGCTGACTACAAGGCCCTTGTATCCCCATTCATTTCTCAGGAGGCTGATGAGCAGTTTGTCGGATGAACAGCAGGGTTCCCCTTCAAAGGCATTGTATGCACACATTACTTCCTGTACGTCAGTGGTATTGATTATTCTTTGGAAGGCATACAGATAAGTTTCGCTCAAATCACGCCACGATATATTCTCCGCGTTGAATCTGTGCCGTGATGATTCGGGCCCGCTATGTACTGCATAATGTTTCAGACACGCGTGCAGCTTGTCATATCCGTCACTATCAGGTTCCCCCTGAAGTCCGCGGACTACGGCAGCACCCATACGTGATGTGAGGTAAGGGTCTTCACCGTAAGTTTCCTGACCGCGTCCCCATCTCGGGTCGCGGAATATGTTGATGTTTGGGGTCCAGACGGTAAGCCCGTGATACCAATCTTCGTGGAGTTCATTCCTCCCTTGGACGAACTTTATTCTCTGTTCCGTGGAGGCGACGTCGAAAACTTTCTCCAGGAGAGTGTCATCCCAGCTGGCAGCCATACCGATGGCTTGTGGGAATACTGTCGCGGTGCCGGCACGGGCTGCACCGTGGAGGGCTTCGCTCCACCAGTTGTATGAGTGGATGCCGAATTCATCGATGGCAGAACTTTCGTTCATCATCAGGGAAACTTTCTGTTCCAGAGTGAGACGTGAAATCAAATCGTCTGCACGCTCCTGAGGAGTTTTGGATAAGTCTTGAAAAGGAAATGCCGCCAGAATCTGCAGCAATGGAATGAGAGTCAGCATAGACATAGTCATCAAGTTTTGATTTCTACAAATATATGAAAACATTTGTTACCTTTGTTGATTAAAATTAGAATTTGTTATGACTGTAATGAGACAAAAGGTGGCAGTTCTCCTGAAGCAGACTCCCGGAGATAAAGTTTTGGCCAAGGGATGGGTAAGGACCAAACGTGGAAACAAGAATGTAGTTTTCATAGCTCTCAATGACGGTTCCACCATCAATAATATACAGATAGTGTGTGACCCTTTGAATTTTGACGAGGAATTGCTTAAGAATATCACCACGGGTGCCTGTATCGCGGTTACCGGAAATCTGGTGGCTTCGCAGGGGAGCGGACAGGCCGTGGAGATACAAGCGGAACAGATAGAACTTTACGGGACTGCCGACCCGGAGAAATATCCTCTTCAGAAGAAAGGCCACAGTATGGAGTTTCTCCGAGAAATAGCTCATCTCAGACCCAGAACCAATACTTTTTCTGCAGTTTTGAGAATCAGGCACGCTATGGCGTTTGCCATACATAAATTCTTTAACGACAAGGGATTCTATTATCTTCATACTCCACTTATCACCGCTTCCGATGCCGAAGGGGCGGGAGCGATGTTTCAGGTTACCACTCTTGACCTGGACGGCGTGCCGAAAACGGAGGATGGGAAAGTGGACTATTCCCAGGATTTCTTCGGCAGACATGCGAATCTGACTGTCAGCGGTCAGTTGGAAGGAGAACTCGGAGCCACGGCACTGGGAGAGATTTACACTTTCGGTCCCACTTTCCGGGCTGAAAATTCCAATACTCCACGTCATCTGGCTGAATTCTGGATGATTGAGCCTGAGATGGCCTTTTATGATATCAAGGACAATATGGACCTCGCGGAAGAGTTTATCAAGTATCTGGTTCAGTATGCTCTGGATCATTGCGCCGATGACCTCGCCTTCCTGAACAGGATGATAGATAATGAACTTATTTCCCGTCTGGAGAGTGTGCTGAAAACTGATTTCGTCCGCCTGCCCTATACCGAGGGTGTCGATATTCTTGTAAAATCCGGACAGAAGTTCGAGTATCCGGTTTCCTGGGGTGTGGATCTTCAGAGCGAACACGAGCGTTATCTCGTGGAAAAACATTTCGGAAGACCCGTGATACTGACAGATTATCCGAAAGACATAAAGGCGTTTTATATGAAACAGAACGATGATGGAAAGACCGTTCGTGCGATGGATGTTCTGTTCCCTAAGATAGGCGAAATCATAGGGGGGTCACAGCGTGAAGAATCTTTCGACAAACTTCAATCCAGAATAGATGAATTGGGAATGGATATGTCGTGTCTTTGGTGGTATATGGATACCCGCCGTTTCGGGACTTGCCCTCACAGCGGTTTTGGTCTGGGTTTCGAGCGACTGCTTCTTTTCGTGACAGGTATGCAGAACATTCGTGACGTGATTCCGTTCCCGAGAACACCTAAAACAGCCGAATTCTGATATCGTGTTGAAGGATACCGGAAATAAGAAAAACAAATTGACGGGTGAAAAGAAGGCCGGATTATATCTGACCATTTCTTTCCATCTGATTTGTCTTATAGTTTTCCTGTGCTACGGCATTAAGAAACAGGTAGAGACGGAGACTTCGTTCGTTCTCGATTTCACCAGACAGGAAGAACTTGAAAAGGAACAGAAGATTCTGGAGATGAAGGAGCAGGTCAGCAGGGAGGTGGATGAATTACTCGCGCAGGCCCGTAGCCAGACACCCCGTAATGTCGCCGTGAAGGTAGATGGGACTCAGTTGAAGGATGACAGGCACAAAAATCCTACGGACGTTTATGATCAGGCGCGTGAACTCCAGAAAAAATTGGATGCCAACAGAAAAAATGCTGAACAGTCTCTGGATTCCGAAGATGATGTCAATGTGAATCAGGCGAAGGAGGATACGGATGCGGAGGAATACAAAGGGCCTTCGGTAGTGTCATGGCGTCTGGATAACCGTTCTGCCATAAAACTTCCTGTCCCCGCCTACAAGTGTCAGGGTGGTGGGGATGTTAGGGTTACCATAGTGGTAAACAGGAACGGACCTGTGACTGCCACAAGGGTGGTGGATGAACTTTCCACTCCTGATGACTGCCTCCGGCAATATGCCGTAAATGCTGCAGGCAGGTCAAAATTTTCCCGTTCCGATACTGCTCCGGAGAAGCAAGCCGGGGAGATAGTCTATCGGTTTATTGCACAGTAGTTATAGAGATATCTTTTTGCGTGAGGTTCGCTTCTTCCTCTTGCTGGAGCAGAGCCTGCTTTTCCGCTTCGGCTTTTTCTACTGCCAGTCTTCTTTTCCTCTTTATGGCCGGTTCGTTTTCCCAATCCGTGATGGAGCAGTCTTTTGTGAAGAAGGGGATGCCTTCGGTGCTTTTCACGATTTTGGACGATTCCATCGTTATTTCAGAGTCCTCGGGTATAGAAAGCATAATGGAATCTGAATCTTCGGACATGTCAAGCGTTACGGTGTTCTCTTCGTCGAAATTATTGCCGGTGCCGGTATTGAGATTCATCTTGAAGCCGGTGGCTACGACAGTGACCCGGATGCCGTCGGCAGGCAGATTGTCATCATAAACGACACCTCGTTTGAAATTGGAAGCCGCACCGGTGTATTTCTTGATATAGGACATGATTTCCTTCAATTCGGCTGCCGTCAGCCCCAGTTCAGGGTCAGTATTGGAACTGATGTTCACCAGTACACTTTTGGCCGTTCTCAAGTCGTAATCGTTCAGGAGGGGGGAATTGAATGCGGTGTCAACGGCTATGACAGCCCTGTCCTTGCCATGGGCCTCTCCTATGCCCAATATGGCTACACCGCTGTTTTTCATTACTCTGCTGACGTCTGCGAAGTCAACGTTGATGTATCCCCTGCCTGTTATGATTTCGGCTATCCCGCGTACTGCCGTGCATAGAACGTCATCGGATTTGCTGAAGGCTTCCTTGATGACCAGTGCATTGTAGAACTCATATATTTTCTGATTGTTGATAATCAGGAGGGAATCGACATATTTCGAGAGTTCCTGAATCCCCAGGTAGGCTCTGGTTATCATATCGTGACCTTCATCGTCACTGGGCTGGGTCACTACCGCTACGGAAAGGAGTCCCATTTCTCTGGCTATCTTGGCGATGACAGGTGCGGCTCCGGTTCCTGTACCACCCCCCATGCCGGCGGTGATGAATACCATTCTGATGGAGCCGGAAAGGGAGGCCTTGATCTGGTCAATGGATTCCAGTGCGGCATTCTGCCCCTGTGTGGGGTCGCATCCGGCACCCAAACCACCGGTCAGTACGGGACCCAACTGGATTTTCTCCGGGACAGGATAACTTCTCAATGACTGCAAATCAGTATTGCATACGGCCATATCGACATCCTTGATGCCTCTCAGGTACATTTGGGATACGGCATTGCATCCGCCTCCTCCTACACCTATCACTTTTATTATGGCATCCTTCATTTTAACGTTGGTAGGTACTATTTCCTTTTCGTTTCCCATATCAGTTCCTCCTGTTTATGCTTCGTCGTCGGTTTCATTGAAAAAATCGTCAAATAGAGTGGACTTAATCTGTTTTGGCTCTTTTGGAGAAGTCCCGGCAGTTTTGTTTTCAGTTATAGTGCCGTTTCTGTTATTGTCATAATCGTTTTTCTTCGCTGGGCTCTTTCCGAAGAAGGAAAAAATACCCTTTTTGTTTTTTTCATTTTCGGATGTTTCGCTGATGTCTGAATTACTGTCGGTATTTATGGAAAGCGTTTCATTGACTCCGATGGAGCCGGATTCTTCTATTCCGGATTCCTTGTCGCTTTCTTCTTCGACGGATTCGTATTCGAATCCTTTGATAATCAATCCTGCCACTGTGGAAGCTGAATAATTGAAAATTTGCTGGCAGGAATTCGAGAGTATTTTTTTCTCGTTAGGGAAGGCTTGACGGACTGAATACCCTGTCATTTGCCTGAACAGAACGGCTATCTGATTAAGATTGGCCGTGCCTCCTGTCAGGACGATTTTATTGATTTTGTCCTCCATTCCCGCTTCCTTGATTTCATGCTTCACTGTGGCGATAATTTCTTCCACACGTGCTTCAATGGTTTCGAAGAACTGTCTGAAGGGGATTCTTTTGGTTATGATGTTATGGTCATCAGTGATTCCTATGAATTTATTCTCAGCTCCCAGGCTGGAAAGGCAGGAACCGAGTTTGCGTTTCATCACTTCAGCGTGCTTTTCGGTAACCATACATTCCTGTCTGATGTCCTGAGTGATGGCATTGCCTCCGAAAGGGATGACTGCGCTATATCTGATTTTATTGTCTTTATAGATGAGCATATCGGTAGTCCCGCCGCCGATATCGACCATTACGGCACCCAATTCCATCTCCTCATCGGTCAGGACACCCATAGCTGAAGCCAATGGTTCGAGAACGAGTTTCCCGACTTGAAATCCGGCTTTGTTGATTACAGCCTTGGTGTGTTCCGCCGAATTTTTCTTTCCGATGAACAGAATGTAGAATCCCATTATCTCCGAACCCTGATGCCCTTCTATTTCTGTAAGGCCGTGAAGGTCATCGATATTGTAGGATTGGGGTATTACGTGGAGAACCACTTCGTTTTCATTCCGATAGGATTTGTATGCCTCGGTCAGCATTCCTTCCACCTCGTGCTGCTCTATGGTTTTGTCTTGGTCTTTACGCTTGCGTGTCACTGTAGTTCTTTCGCAGTGTATATTCGCTCCGGAAATGCCGGCATAGAGGCGCTCGACTTTGAAATCGTCTTTAATGTCCTGCATTTGTTCCTCGACATCCTTTACAAGAGAGCAGAGAGTATTCTTCACAGATTTGATGTTCAGGACGTCGCCCCTGTGAATGCCTTTTGACTCAGCTTCGCTGAAAGCCGTTATCTTTATTCCATGCGATGATTTTTCGCCGACGGCTACTGTCATTTTGGTGGTTCCGAAATCCACTGCTGTGATATACTGTTCCATATCAGGATTGATTATTGTTTGTGTCTTTTATCTCTTCGGGTACACACTATCTGACCATTGTATTTCAAGTCTATGACCGAATAGTAATCCCATCCGTAATTCGGAGCTATGTTTCTGTAGTATGCAAACAGTTTCTCGAACTTGGATGCCGCATTTTCGGGCAGTCCGAACAATACGGTCTGATCGGAGGTTCTCGAATAGAGTTTCAAAGTTCCGTCATCGGATACGTTGATTTGTTCTATCTGAGTGTGCCAGAAGGGGTGATTGTCCAGAAATATTCCAAGTTCCTTCATTCCGTTTTCCCAAGGAAGGTCATTCTCTCTGATGGCTCCGGAAACTACAGGGACGTCGGAGGTGAAAAGATCCGAGAGGGGAAAGAAGAAACCGCTGTCATCCATATAGTATCCATCCGACTGTTTCTGGAACCGGAGGACCGGATGTCGCTGGCTTACCTCGATGTGCAGAACTCCGCGATTATCTATGGCGACCTCAGTATTCTTTATGGCTCCCATACCGTTTATGCCATTTTCCAGATAGAAGACGTTCACTTCGTGGATTCTGGAACCAAGCGGAGTGCCCAGACGGGAAATCATTTTCCGTACCGATTCGCTGGAGACGAGGTGATTATCTGTGCTGTCGATTATCGTAATCGAGATGGTATCACATACCTGTGTGTCCTTGCCTTGGTCATAAAGACTTTGGCAGAACCAGCAATAGGCTCCGAATGCGGCCAGACAAAGTGTGAACAGGGTATATGTGATTATTTTTTTCAGCATGAAAACCTTTCAAGTCGGAGGCCAAAGCGGTCTTAGGAAAACACCCACAGCCAACTCCTTGGCTCACAGAACGACATGGCTACGATCCGACTTTAAAGACTTTGGCAGAACCAGCAATAGGCTCCGAATGCGGCCAGACAAAGTGTGAACAGGGTATATGTGATTATTTTTTTCAGCATGAAAACCT
>JAZUEO010000253.1:0-6231 GCA_045640205.1 Candidatus Coprenecus sp.
ACAAATCCGTCATGATGCTTTACAGTGAGTACAACCTTTGTCATTCCCGCCTCCTTCATCACCCGGCACCACTGGTCCGTGTCGAGAGTCTTGAGGTCGAACACACTCGGGTCTTCGGTGCCTGTGCCCCATTCCCTTCCGGTAAAGGTATTCGGGCCGATGCAGGCAAAGGCGATGAATTCGTCATTCATAGCCGCGAGCTGCCTTGCAGACGGCTTGGTGGCCACGGCTTTTGCGATAATCTGTTCTGGAGTGTCACCTTTTTCGACAAGTATCGTATTGACATTGTCCGGGGCACCTGAGTTCTTGCAGGATATCAGACAGAGTGACAGAGAAAGGAGGAGGGAAAAGTGTCTCATAGGGCACTGAGTTATTTTTTGATGGCGTAGCTGTAACCTTTGATGACATTCCAGTCTCCGCGGGTGAAATCGGGGAATTCTACCGGCATGGAACCGTTCTCAAGGGAGATGCGGCTGAGTTCCTGGACAGCACTCCATTCGGCACAGTCATAGATATCCTGGTCGAGAGGGAGTCCGTTATGCAGGCAGTAAACCAGACGGTAGTCCATAATGAAGTCCATTCCACCGTGTCCTCCGACACTCTTGGCTTTTTCCTCAATTTCTTTTACGAAGTCAGGCCTGTATTCCTTGAGAAGTGAATCCATTGTTTCCTGTGGAAGAGCATCGTGCCCGTTCATTTCTTTTACTGAAATCTGCTCGATGGGGTATTTGTTGGCGAAGCCGCGTGTTCCGGTGAGCTGATGCATTCTGGTGTATGGACGGGGAGCATATACGTTATGCTGGACTTCTATGACTTTGCCTTCATTGGTGCGGATGAGACTGATGGTGTGGTCACCGTCTGCGCATCTGTCCTCGTTTCTGTATCTCTTGGCTGCCTCACGGCCGTTATAGGAAGGAGTGTCCATGGCGATGAGGTAATCCAATTTGCATCCGCGATGGATGTCGAGAACCTGACAGATGGGGCCGAGACCGTGTGAGGGGTAGTTGTCACCGCGGTGGTCCATATTATAGTCACAGCGCCAGGGCTCGCTGAAGCCCCAGTCTTCGGCAAGATAGTGGATGTATGCACCCTCTACATGGTAAACCTCTCCGAAGAGACCCTGCTGTGCCATATTCAAAGTGGACATTTCGAAAAAGTCATAGCAGCAGTTCTCGAGAAGCATACAGTGGCGGCGGTTCTTTTCACAGGCGTTTACGATGTCCCAGCAGTCTTTGATGGACATTACGCCTGGAACCTCTATAGCTGCGTGGTGGCCGTTGTTGATGGCGCACAATGCTATAGGGCAGTGGTGCAGCCAGTCGGTGGCGATATAAACGAGGTCGATGTCCTCCCGTGCGCAGAGTTCCTTATAGGCTTCTTCTCCAACATAAGTGTCAGCAGCGGGAAGACCTGCTTCGGCAAGCATTTTGTTCACGTTGTCCACTTTGGCCTGTTCGAGGTCGCAGACGGCCTTGATTTCTACGCCTTCAAGTTTTGTCCAGCGGTAAACGGCTCCTGTACCGCGTCCTCCGACCCCTACGAATGCGACACGGACGGTTTCGATGGGGTCACAGGCAAGTCCGATGGCGCTCTGCTGTCCCGGCTCGCGGGCAGGGGCTTCAAGAACTATTTTTCCGTCAACTATTTTGGCGGGAACGGAGGCCGGCACCACAGTCTCCTGACAGCAGGAACAAATGGCGAAAATGCAGGCGATTAAGAATAAAAAACGTTTTTTCATGTTACTTAAAATTTGAGTTTATTAGGTTTGGTATTGATATTTATCAGAATTCTTTTCCTTCGAATCCGGCCTCACCGCTGATGGCTCCTCCCTTTTCTTTCGCAGGAGTGGTGTTGAAGCGGAATGTGATTCCCAGCAGGATGTTGGGGAATTTCGGCCTTACTACGGTTCTGGATTCCAAACCTGCCGTCGAACGGAAATTCTCATAGACGGCAGTGTGGAAAATGTCATGAATCACGAGTGAGATGGCAATTTTTCCGTCTGCAAACTGCTGTTTTGCGGCAAGGTCGAAGTAGCAATAAGCCTTCTCATCCCCCTGCGTAAGGATATGGGGGCCGACGAAATGCCCGTCGAACTGTATTCCTGTGTTTTTGGCGACGTGGAAATGGTTTATCCATCCGAACATATAGTTAAACCCGTCAGCATCGTGACAGTCATTGCGGGTCGCCTTGAAATCGAAGCGGTAAATGTCTCCATTTACTGTGGTTGACCACCATTTCAGGGGCTTGAACTGTGTGCTGAATTCCAGTCCGTATTCGTGCTGATTTCCGGCATTGACGATTTTGTCGAGGGTGACACCTTTTTGGTAGGGGAGACGAATCCAATCCACGACATCGGTTCTGTGACGCCAGTAAAGGGTGGCGGCTATGCTGCCGGATGTAGTGAAAAATTTTCGATATCCCAGTTCGACGGAATTTATGTATTCGGCTTTGATATCAGGATTACCCACCTTTCTGGTATAGTAGTCCTCATAGGTGATGTAAGGTTCCCTCTGCCATATCCCCGGTCTGTTGGTCCGGCGGGAATAACCTAAACTGAAATTTCCGGCGGAAGATGCGTCATAGGAAATGTGGGCTGATGGAAATAAATCCCACATTTTGACATATCTGGAGGCATCCTTGATATCGATGGTCATTTCGTCTATCACCCTTTCGGCGCGTAGACCAGCATCGAAGTCCAATTTTCCTATTTTCTCTGTGACCATAGCATAAAGGGTGTGGTTCTGGCGTCTGTAATAGAAGGGTGTGCTCATACTTTCGTCCCAGATGAAATCCCCGGCTGCCTTGTCCCAGTATTTGAAACTGTAATTTCCGTGTTCGCTGTAGGTGGTGTACTGATATCCGGTTTCAAGTTTTCCGGCAGGGCCGAATTCAAGTTTGTAATTTACGGCTCCGTCTGCATCCCAATGGTGCTCCCGTTCATAGCCACGGGTTCCCTCATCCCTCACCCCTTCGAGAGTGAACATATTGCTCTCTGTATATTCGAGAGAATAGCGGTCATATCTCAAACGGCTGGAGGCATTTATTTCGCCCCTTGATGAAATCTTCCAGGTGTAGTCGAAAGATGCCTGCAGGAGTTTTTTCTCAAGAATATAGTGGTCTTCGCTGTTGAAAATCCCGGATTCAGACCCTGATGTTCCTATGTCCGGAGCATTCTCCGCATATTTTCTGGATTCATTGTAGAGCATATTGCCGCCCCTGTGGTTTTTGGTAGAGCCGGCCTGGAGGTCGAGTATGAATTTGTGCCTCTTCCCGTCATCGAACTGCCAGCCGGCATTTCCCACTAGAGTCCGGCTGCTTCTGAATCTTTCGCCGTCGGAATGTGATTCCACCCTGCAACTGTCGATGTCGGTAATCTTGTCCTGCTTGAAATCTCCTTTTGACTTGATGTCCTGAAGGGTGCCGCCGGCATAGACGGTATGGTTCCCTTTATGAAAGTTCAGTCTGCCGTCAGCGCTCCATGTGCCCAGAGTGCTTCCTGAGAGATTGACGTTTCCCCCGAACATATCCGATGAGGGACCTGAAGTTTTTATGTTGATTATTCCTACGTCTCCGTCAGATTTGTATCGTGCCGATGGTGTGGTAATGAGTTCTATGTCCTCGATGGAAGCGGCAGGGATTTGTCGTAGCGCTTCGGAACCGTCGAGGGGACTTGGTTTGCCGTTTACGTAAACCAGATAACCGCTGCTTCCCCTGAGGGTGAGTTCTCCGTCCGCATCGATTTGAACGGAAGGGACATTGGCGAGAATGTCCAATGCTGTACCTCCGCCTGCAGTCAATGAGGATGAGGCGCTGATGGTTCTGCGGTCGAGTTTATAGACTATCTGGTCCTTATCTGCCACTACCGTCACTTCCTGAATGTCGAGGGACTGTTTTTTCAGTGCAATGGTTCCCAGGTCCTTGACCTCCCCCGCTGTGACGGCGAAGGTTTCGCTGGTTTGTGGTTCATAGCCTATCATCCTGATGGTGACCGATATTGAATCGGCGCGTATGCCTTCTACTTCAAAGCCGTCCGTCCCTGTCGTTCCCGAAGCAAGAATTCTGCCGTCGGTGCCGTAAATCAGGACATCGGCGAATTCCACTGAGGTGTTGTCAGCGGAATCGACGACTCTGCCTCTTACGGAGGTACCTTGATTCTGCGCAAAGAGAGAAATGGAGGAGAACAATAGAATCAAAGTATGGTAGAAAAAAATCATCACTTCACGATTTTGAGTGTTTCACCTGTATCTTCCAGGGTGAAAAGTTTTGCCCTTTCCAAATCGCCTTCATTCGGAGAATGGAGGACGAGTCTCAGTTTCCCTTCCAAGTCGGTGAATATCATCGCGTGGCCGCCGTCCTGCTTGAAGAGAGGTTCGCTCTGCTGACGCCACGGACCTGCCAGTTTTCCTGTGAGTGATTCCGCGATGCATTCTGCATAACCGTCGGGGCCGAAACTGGCCCATATCATAAGCAGTTTCCCGGTCTTGGTGCGGTACATGAAGCATCCGTCCGTAACGTAAGATTTGCTTGGTTCGGCGACACAGCAGGTGGAACCGCAGAACATCCTTACGGGAGCGCTTACGGCTTTGGTTAAATCCCTGTCAAGTTTTATGAATTCTACTGTACCGTCTTCAATCTGCACCCATTCGTGGCAGAATACCATATATGGCTCATCGTCCTCGACGAACAGAGTCCCATCCAGCGCCATATAGTCCATCGGAGTCTGCGGTATATCTGCAGTGGGGACGAACGGTCCTGTCGGGGAGTCAGAACGGAATATCTGTGTGGCACGGTAGATATAGTCGGGCCAGTCCTCCCTGCTCATTTTCCATTTCGTGTGCTCGTTGATGGTGGCGAATATGTAGTATTTCCCCTTGTATTTATGAACTTCCGGAGCCCAGATGTTCCCTCTGGACCAGTTGCTCTCCGGTAATGTCAGTACCTGTTTTTTTTCTGTCCAGTTCTGCAGGTCCTTGCTGGTATAGACAGCCACACCTCCCGCTTCTCCGACGCTGGAAGTGGCATAAAGGTAATATGTGCCGCCGTCCACGAGGATGAAAGGGTCACGGATATGAATGTCCTCAAGTTTCAGATTCTGCGAATGCAGGCTCATTGTCACAATCAGGAGCAATGAAAGCAATATGGCTTTTTTCATGGTCGTTTTTCTTATCCGACAAATGTACTAAAAAAGAGTCATAATACCGTAAATTTTGCGGAAAAGTCGCGGGAAACGGTTTTCAGAATTGAACGTATGAGTTTTTCGTGCAGATGCGCAGTCACTGCGTCTATTATTACGAAGCTATATGAGTAAATCTTCAAGGACAAGTTTGGGAACGTAGTGAACCCCGTCCTTGCGATAGTAACTCAAATCATCACCAAGGTGCACCGGGACAAGTGATATGCGTTCAGCAGGTTTGCCGATGGCAAGAACAGCGAGAGGAAGCAGTTCTAGTCCCAGTTCAGATTTCAATCCGGCTTTGTCGAAATTGCGGATGATGATTCCTCCAAGACCAAGGTCAACGGCCTTGAGAAGCATACTCTGTAACGAAATTCCCAAATCGATGTCTATCCCTGGATTTTCCTCACAGGTGGAGCATACGACTATGAATGCTTCAGGTTCGGTTCCCGGGAGCGGAAGATTGAGTTCGGGCAGAAGCCGGCCCATCGCGATGTTGCTATTGACAATGTCGGCCACAGGGCCTTGGGTGACTTCGAGAAAACGGAGCCTCTGCTTGTTGATACTCGAAGCGACCTTTGTGTTTACCGCCACAATCGCATCCAATTGAAGTTTATGAACTTTATAACTTTTGTCATATCCTCTGTAACTCCGGTTAAGAAGCAGGAGCCTGTCCAGAGAAGCACGTCTGTGAGTGACGGTGCGGGATTTGTTCCCGTTGCCGAACACCTCTTCGTAACGTTTTTCCAAATAATTGTCTGCCATACTGTAAGAATCTGTTTTGAAATTAGTAAAAAACAGTGCCGTTCCGATATGAGAGACCTTACTCTTCGGGGTATTCGTAAAATCTTATCCAGTCTATTTCCATTTCCACGGGGAGGTCTTCAAGTTTGGCTTCCCCCGGCCACGGTGCCCCGACCTGCATATCCACATAGAGGGCGAACTGCTTGTCGAATGACCACTGGAGGGGACCAAGTTCAGGCTGACGTTTGTAATTGAGTGTGCATGTATCGTTGATGAACAGTTTGATGCTGTCGCGGTAGTGTTCTACTGCATAT
>JAZUEO010000254.1:0-8412 GCA_045640205.1 Candidatus Coprenecus sp.
CACTGCACTCTTGATTCCATTTTTACTGCATTCCTGATTCCGATACTACTGTATTCTTGTTTCCGATTTTACTGTACTCCTGTTACCGATTTCACTGCATTTTCTGATTCCGGTGACAGCTGTCTATATTAATTTACGTACAGGAGCATACCCAGCGCCCAATCGTAGTCGAAACTTTGCCCGGCGAGGAATCTATTCAAATCAAAGTCTTTCATAGTCTGCCTGATTTCAAATATGAATGTATCTGGATGGGGTCACTCCGTATCCATACTGATTCTGCTCCGGATATGACAGATACAAGGACTCCTTTGTTCTTGTGGCAGCCACATACATCGCCTTCATCGATTCATTGAAGTATTTCGCCTTCTTTTCATCAGTGTCATTTCTGACAAACCAAGCGTTCGGGAAATTCCCTTCAAAAAGTCCCATAACAAATACATTCTCCCATTCAAGACCTTTTGCGGAATGAATTGTCGAGACTGTTAGCCAATCATCTCCCAGCGGCACAGTACACTCCACATAGTTCTTTTCGTAAAACGTGGCGAACGTTTCCTTGTCTATGGCAAAAGCCAGCAGCAGGCTGTCCAACGATTCAAAGCCCCTGGCAATTTCCATAAAACGGTTAAAATCCCCATCGTGGTCATATTCATCATCCCAGGGAATGAACGGCTTTATTATCTCCACAACATCCTGAATCACAAAACTCATGGTCCTGCCCGCGGTTTTGATATTGCACTTGATTTCTGCGACCCTCTGTCCTATCGGAGTATTGTAGAAACGTTCCTTCACATTGCTGCCCTTAAAGTCTGACAACGTAATTCTGGCGCTGTTCGCAATTTTTCTTATGCTATACTCATTGTCCGAATCGATAATTCTGAGCAGATGGTTCAGGATTTTAATATGCGGTTTCACCAATTTCTGACCGCCGAACACTCTGTACGGAACCTTCTCCTCCCCCAATATCTCAATGAATGTCTTCACATAATACAGGGAGTTGCAGAGGACTGCGGAATTTCTCAAGGGTCCGGCCGCCCTGACCGCGCTAAGGACACCTCGGGCCTCTTCCTCCACATCAGGATAACGCGTCACTTCAAGGTGTCCGGCATTTTCATTCTCAGACTTAATAGGAATATTCTCGCAGTCATCGAACCGGAATCTGTTCACATACATATTGACAGCTTCAGGGCATCGGTATGTCAGAGAGAGTGTCTTCTGGGTATAATTGCCGTGCTTGTGGAGGAATTCCTCAAGATGCCGGTATGAACCCCCGATGAATCCGAAGATATTCTGTCTGGGGTCTCCCACAAGAAAGACTTTCAGGTCCGGACGTACCGTCATCATCCTGTTGAAGATTTCATAATTCAACGCCCCCAGATCCTGGGCTTCATCCACGACAAGAACCGACACCTGTTCTCGGAACCACTTACTGAAAGTCCTGTCTGACAAGGCATCGATAAATTTATACAGGATATCCTCTATGGAGATGATGTTGTATTTTTCTTTTATCTCGTCTATTATCCTCCGTAAATCCTCCTGCTTGGCATTCAGCCTGCTTTTCAAACATTTGGCGATGTCTTCAGCTGAATATTTCATTCCAAACTGGACTGACAACTCTTCCGCGAGGTCTTTTATATCCACATCATCGATTATGATGTAATTGAATTCCTTCCCAATGTTGGCATAAAAACTTTTCAGCATCTTGAAGCAGAATGCGTGAATCGTCCCGTTATAGAAATCGAACGGTTTGTTGATACGGCAGGAGAAAACTTTTCCATAAAACTTCTCGCCAATCCCTTTAGCCGCCGTATTCGTATAAGAAAGGGCGACTATCCTCTCCCTCCTGTCAGAGGTTACTATGTACTGAACCAGTTTGTTCACAAGAAGATATGTCTTTCCCGTTCCAGGGCCGGCACTCACATAAATTATCTGAGCATCGGACAATACAGCATCTTTCTGTTGTGCATTCAGGCCGGCCAGCCTGTCTTCTGTCCTGACACCAAGAAATTCCTCGGTGGCCGGGTCAGGATAAACCCCGGTCGAAAGGAATATCAATCTGACAAGGGTATTGTAATAAGTCATAAACGCTGTCCTGTCCACAGTCCTGTTGTGGTGGACAACGTCATTCAGACGCTCCTTCAACGAAAAAGCCGCATCTGCTATGACCTTCTCCCGATTCCACCTGTAGAATTCTATCAGGACTTCGTGGAATGTGCCCGCGAGGCCTGAAACCTCGTGGTAAAATTTATCCGCTATTGTCCTGAACGATTTAGCCTTGTCTGTCCAGTCACTGTCCGTTTTCAGATATTAACGTTTCAGTTCTTCATAATACCATTTGACACGTTTTTCTTCCATTGCTTGTCCGGGCTTACTGCTCCGGAGTGTAAAGATAGTGCAAAAAATGCAAGTGCGAACACATATAACTACAAGAAAATAAACCGCGTACATTCATTTCGCCACAGCTGCCTATTTTTGTGATACATTCATTACGATTATGAAGACATTCTATGACCTGACGTTCATCCCTACGGGAAAAATGATGCAATCCATCCTGCGGTTCAAAAACGGATATGGTGTTTCTGTTCTCTGCGGACCGGAAACAATATCGGATGACCGCCATCCGTATGAACTGGCTGTCATCCATTTCAATTCTGAAGGAAGTTTCTCCATCGTTTATCCGTCATTCACGGATAATGACACACTCGGTCATCTGGATGAGACCGATGTGACAAGATATATGGAACTGGTGCAATCTTTATAGTGATTTCAGAACTTCATCTATGCAAAATAATAAGCTTTGATTCTGTATTGTCTATGGTGATGGTTCCGAATCTCTCGAGAACGGATTGCCCGAGCAGCAGCGGTGCTTTCTGATTTTTTACCACGGAGGCATTGACATTCTTCAGGGTGACATCCCCTACCGCCACCTCCTTCAGACACACGACCGCCCCTTCAGTAATCTCTCCCGATGCATTGAGGTAGTCCCTCTTTCCCCTGAAATCCTTCGCCGACAGGTAGTCATTCTTCAGCATGAAGTTGGCTTCGACGCTTGAGATTGTCACGTCGGAGGCGCCGGTATCGAAAATGAATTTCAGAGGCAGGCCGTTAATGGAGCAAGGGACCTCATAAGTTCCGCCATTCATCTTTTTCATCTGGACCATAGTCTGGGTCAATTCCTTCGGCTCCATACTGTCCTCTTCCCCGGCATTGATTTCCTCATTGCTGATTGCCTTGTATTTATTTACAAGGTCCCGGTATCTGCCCGTATTCCGGTAAGGGTCCATATCATCATCGTGAATGAGATGTTCGAAGCGCCTGTACCCCTTCTTAAAAGCCATTTCAAGAGCTTCCAGTCCCTCTTCTGTCCGGCCCATTCTGCCCAAAAGGCAGGCTTTGTCATAATAGCACCCTGCATCTTCAGGATTATTTTCAATTACCTTTTCCATCCATTCAATCGCCTCTGCATCCCTCCCCAATGCGAGGAGGGCATATTGGCGGCAACTGCCGTCATCCGCCTCATCATCAAGTTCCAGGACCTTCTCATAATCGGCCTTCGCCTCTTCTGTGCGACCGCATTTCTCCAGAATATCCCCCCTGCTGAAAAACATATAGGCATAGGTCTTGTCCACATCGATGCCCCGGTTATAATAATCGAGAGCCTTTTCCGTATTGCCTTGAAGTTCATAGCACCAGCCAATCGCGTAATAATAATATCCCTCCGTAGGATCCTCGGACAGCATAACGGCATAATCGGCAATTGCATCCGTGTATCTGCCAGCAGCGCGGTAGATATCCCCTCTTCTGCTGATATAAGTGTTGTCTTCTGATTTTTCAATTGCCCGGTTGATTTCCACCACCGCTTTGCCGAACTCACCCATTCCCAAATAACACATTGCTTTCCAGTTGCTTACCATAGGGTGTTCTCCATTCTCTTTTTCCATCTGTTCGTACAGGCTGATGGCTTTCTTATAGTTGCAGTGGTCCTTATAAATTTGAACCAACAGGAAAATCCACTTCAGGTCAGATGGATTCCGATTCATCATCGCCCTTACTTTTGCCTCACCGTATGAATAATGCTTCCCGACATATTCCGAAACCCGTAATATAGAAGCGTCATCATCCAGTTCCAAATATCTTATCGCGGCATCGGCCGCCTCATCAGTCCTCCCCAGTTTCTCCAGCAGCTGCATCTTGAACCGGTATATTTCGGCATAGGTATTGTCGTATGTTTCAGCCCTCTCAAGCCATTCCAGCCCCTTTTCATACTGCCCGCTGTCGAGACAATTACGGGAAAGCCCCACCATAGCCGCACCATCTCCCGGTTCATCTTTCAGCATATCAAGGTACACCTCCTCCGCCTGCTCCATTTTGTCCGCATTGTAATAGGTCTGACCAAGTTCGAATTTATAACCCTGCACTGCTTCTTTATGTTCCTTCTTCGCCAGCTTGGCCGCTTTCTCAAAATCGGAAACAGCCTCATCATACATTTCCATCCCGAAATGGATTTTGCCACTTAATCCATACAAAGTGCATTGATAGACCTGGGATTGCCGATTACGATATTGCATCGCCTTCTTGATGTCCTTCAGGGCTGCGGCATTCTTGTCCGCCCTGTAATAAATTCTTGCACGGAGATAATAGGAATCCGCGTGCCTGTCATTCTCCTTCAGCTGCTTGTCCAGCAGTTCCAGAGCTTTCTGGTCATCATTCTCATCGTAGAAGGCTTCACAAGCCTTCTGGTAGTTGTAGTTTGACACTTCATTTTTCTGGCCGCAAGCCGGAACGATGACAATCAGCAGGCCTGTCATCAAGGCGATCAGTTTTGCTTTCATACGTAAACGGATTAACATTGTTTCTGACTGCAAACATAACCTGCTTCCGCGAAGTGAATTTTCGCAACTGAAAAATCAAGAAATGAAACTTTCATTTTTTTCCGTGATTTACGTTTTTTGTAACTTCCGAATCTGCTGCTGATTGATTCCTGTTACACTGGCAATTTCGGATATCCCTGGCCGGTTTATTCTCTTCCCACAACGAATCCACGTGATATTCGAGACACGTTACGTCACCGTTTCCCCCGGGAATAATAACGCATCTGTTTTGAAATACTTTGGCAGCATTTTTGATGTGATTCCTGAAAACCACTATGAAACGTTACGTATCCTTACTTTCAATTCTGGTATGTCTGACGGCACAAGCCGATGATATGTCATACTTTCGCGGGAAAATACTAGACCGGAAGTCGAAAGCGCTTCCGTATGCCAGCATTTTTTTCAAGAATCATCCGGAGCAGGGAACCGTTTCCGATGAAAACGGGTATTTCACCATATCATCCTCCACATTCTCCGATGACACTCTCATCGTGTCAATGCTCGGATACGAAACCATACAACAGCCAGGAAATGACCTGCGTAAATCCGGAATCAACACCTTCAAGATGAAGGAATTCACATTCCAAATCGACGAAGCCATCATAAAGGCATCCAGGAACACCAGACGGCAGCGCAAGGCTGAGATGAAGAGCCTTCTCGCCAAAATTTACCGCCGGGCGACACAGGAAGACCTCATTACCCAAAATGACCATTTCAAAATAGCGTCGGACATCTCAGTATTCAGGGACAGTATTCCTCTGACCATCGACCACCTCACCGGTATCCTGACCGAAATTCCCGGAGGAAAAGTCAATGGAAAGGATTCCTCAAGCATCGAAATACAGTCTTATTCGAATTATATGGATTCCTCTATCAGGAACGGAATCAATAACTTCGACACCGATAGACTTACCAGGAAAGAAAAGAAAATCATCAGTAAAACTGACCTCAGTAATTACGACAAGACCCTGCCGCATAAAACTGTATGGAGAGTAAATGACGTAAAGACGGTGCTCAGCGAGACGTATCAGGATGAGAGAAACTGGGATAAGGTGGAAAAAGATGACAGCACCCTGCTTGTCTCCTACAGACAGAAGCGTGGATTCATCGGCATCATCACTATGGTTCAGAAACTTCTTCTGACAGTTGACAGCAGGAACTTCGCCGTCAAATCAATGACAGATGAAGTGACGGTCAACATAAATCTACCTTTCGCTTACAAGTTATCTCCGGCTGAACTTGAAATTCTGAATTTCGTCAACGTCAACGAAGATGACATCGAAAAATTCAAAATCAAAAAAGGGGAAATCCATCTCAGAGGCGATGCCATAAACCACGAAGTCCGTGGACGTATGCTCCCGAGTCGGAAAACGATGAAAAACCTCCTCAAGATTTCAGACCGCAAAGACAATAATCTGGAGATAGAGAACAGATGTGTAATGAATTTTCTCCGGTAAACAGCCGGGATACCACAGGCTTACTTCAAATAACTCTCCATAATGCTGGGAGCCGTAACATTCACTTCTTCGTGGCGGACGGGATGCTCGAAACGGATGCTCCGTGCGTGAAGTGATATTCCTCCGTCACGATTAGAACGTCTGGCACCATACTTCAAATCACCCTTGATGGGACATCCGATGGATGACAGCTGACAGCGAATCTGGTGATGGCGTCCGGTCAGAAGTGTGACTTCCACGAGGAAATACCGTTCTGTAGCGCCAAGCAGACGATATCGCAGACGCGCTTCCTTGGCTCCGGAAACGGAGGCGTCACAGACATATGATTTATTCTGTTTTTCGTTTCTGAGAAGATAGTGTTTCAGTTCTCCTTCGGCCGGTGCAGGACATTTTTCGACAAGTGCCCAATATGTTTTCTGCAAATGCTTTCCCTCCCCCTCACGGAACATAGCATTCAGCCGTTCAAGAGCTTTCGAGGTCTTGGCGAACACCGCTATTCCGGAAACGGGGCGGTCCAGACGATGCGGAACCCCCATAAATACGCGTCCGGGTTTTCCATCGCGCTGCGCAATGAAAGCCTTCAATGTATCCGAGAGAGGTTCGTCACCCGTCTTGTCCCCCTGCACTATTTCCCCCACCAGTTTATTAACTATCAGAAGATGATTGTCCTCATATAGAATTCGGGAAGATATGTTCTGAAACTCCTCCGAAGACAATGTCCTATATATGCCTTCTCCCATCAATACTGTTCTTTTTCTGAAGGGAAGTCACGGGACTTCACATCTCCGGCATACTGCTGGAAGGCATTGAGAAAATCATCGTGAAGATGGGCATAACGTCTGAGGAATTTAGGCGAGAACCCATTGTTCAGGCCCAGCATATCGTGCATTACCAATACCTGCCCATCGACGTCACGACCTGCGCCTATACCGATAACGGGAATATGCAGCGCAGATGCTACCTTTCCGGCCAGAACAGCGGGAATTTTCTCCAGCACCAGCGAGAAACATCCCAAATCTTCCAAAAGTTTCGCATCGGCAATGAGTTTTTCCGCTTCGGCCTCTTCCTTGGCGCGAACGCCGTAAGTTCCAAACTTGTGAATGGACTGCGGCGTAAGTCCGAGATGTCCCATAACCGGTATGCCGGCAGAAAGAATCTTCTTTATCGAATCGGCGATTTCGGCTCCTCCTTCCAGTTTGAGAGCATCACATCCGGATTCCTTCATTATGCGGACTGCACTCGCAAGTGCCAGATTACTGTCACCCTGATATGTACCGAAAGGCATATCCACCACCACAAGCTGTTTTTTGACTGCTCTGTGGACACACTGGGCGTGGTATATCATCTGGTCCAGCGTTATGGGAAGAGTGGTTTCATAACCTGCCATCACATTAGCGGCCGAATCACCTACCAGAATCATATCTATATCCGACTCATTCACTATACTGGCAGACGTATAATCATAAGCCGTAATCATCGCTATTTTTTCACCGCTGCGCTTCATTTCGAGCAGACGCCCTGTAGTCATGGGCTTGGTCACAGATTCTACTGACATATCATTGATGTTTAAAATTGCGCAAAGAAATACAATCTTAACGAGGAAAGCAAGAATAAAAGATACTACCTTTGCAAGAGTTAGTTCTCCAAAACTATACCATAACAACCACATAAAATCAGAATTCATGCAACGCATTATCCTTACGATAATCTTCAGTGTACTATTTTTCACCTCAAAGCTTCAAGCACAGACCGCTCCGTTCACAAAGGGGGGAGCCACGGAACAGACTCCTTCGAAATCGGAATACTTCACTTGGATAGACCACACCTGGGAGGGTTCCACAGAAGAACAGACACTTGCCAACCTGAAGTTCTACAAATGGCTGAAGGAAACCTACGGGATGCAGTTGGATATATACGCTCTTGATGCCGGCAACATCGACGGCCACAACCATTATGGTTACTATAAAAGCGGCAGGACTGCCAGGAATTTCCCGAAAGGGTTCGGTGCCATCGCGGAACTTTCCCGTTCAATGGGCACGGGCCTTGGAATGTGGGCCGAAGTCGGAGGCCAAGCGGTCTTAGGAAGA